>JBGTKN010000200.1:0-2042 GCA_041744615.1 Hyphomonas sp.
ACAGGGGCCGTCGATGGCGGCGATCACGGGTTTCGGGCTGTCTTCCAGGGCGGCGAGAGCGCGGGCGACGGTCTGGCCGGTATGCCGGGCGGCGCCTTCGGTGCCGTAGATGACCGGGAACTCGGAAATGTCGGCGCCGGCCGCGAAGACGCCCGCGCCGCCGCCGTGAAGAAGCAGAACCTTGACTGACGGGTCGGCATTCGCAGCGGTCACACGCGCGGGCAGGGCGGTCCACATTTCCAGCGAAAGCGCATTTCTGCGCTGCGGCTGGTCGAGGATGAGTTCGGCGAAGGGCGCGTTTATCTCGAGCCGGACGGTCTGGGTCAAAAGGGGCTCCGCCGCTTCAAGGGGTTGGACACGGCCTCATCCTCGTCATAATCTGATCACAGCGTTAACCTATGGGGCTGGGGCGTTCATTGGCAATCGCATGGGGACTACCAACATGTTGAAACAACCAACCGGCCGGCGTCTGCGCTGGGTTATCGCGTCCGTTTTGGCCGGGAGCGCCTTGCTAGCCGGCTGCGACCAGATCAATGAACGCATCGACCGGGCGAAGGAACTCGCCGAGAGCTCTGCCGGCCAGATCAGCGGCGAGACGATTGCCGATCCGAGCGCTCGCAATCTCGAAACGGCCGCAACCGCCGACCGGGCGCTGGCCGGCACGGTAATGGCCGAGTTTGTGGTCGATGACGAGGAACGCCCGCTGTTCGCGATCGGCTCAATCATCGCCAAGCCGATCGATATTCCGCCGACCTCCGCGATGGCGATGGAGGATGCCGAATTCTCGGCCGATGAACTCGAGTATTTCGAGGAAGAATATTATTACGAGGAAGCGCCCTCCAGCACAGGCGGGGGGTTGGAACCCCTACCGCCGCCAGCGCCGCCGTCTGCGACCGAGTCGGCGACGTCCCGTGCTCCGATTGCAGAGGCGATCCAGCCGGAACAGGCCTTGCCGAAGATCACGCTCGATCCCCGCGCGATCACCAAGTCTGAGCGCGAGATTGCGCAGGCCGGCGCCGATATTGACAAGATGGTCGCACAGGAGCCGCTGGCAGAGCGCCGTATGAAGTCGCTGACCCGCGAGGAGTTCAAGGCACTGCCGGTCGAGGAGAAGGCCGAGATGCGCAAACTGGCACGCCGCGCGCCGGTGGTGCGTGAAACCATAAAGGCGCAGATCGACGCCAATACGGTGATGCTCGACACAATGACGCGGTACGGCGTGGGCGGTGAGGTGGCGCTGTCGCGTCAGGGCCAGATGGTGATCCAGATCGGTGCGGACGGCGCAAGCCCCACTCAGTTTCGCGGCGCGGGCACAGGCCCGGGCGATTTCCTGCGGCGCGCCGACGAAGCCGAATGTCCGGAAGGCATGACGCCCGGCGAGGTCGGCAACGATCTGGCGCTAGCCACCGCCTGCGTGGTGCGGGATCTGCGCGCCTCCGGCCAGTTCGAATATGTCGAGAAGGACTTCATTTTCCAGAACCAGTTCGTCCGGCGCACCAAGGATGCGCCGCCGCTGGCTGGGACGGGCTCGACCTCGGGCGGCACGACCCAGCCGCCGGCCGCGCAGCCTGCGAGCTTCAACCCGAATGACCCGCTCTGGGCGCTGCAATGGCATTTCCGCGACAGAGGCACGACGGATGGCCGTACGGCCGGGGGCGCAGGCTTCGAGACTTTCTGGAACCGTCAGGGTACGGCCGGTTCGCGCAGCGTGGTGGTGGCGGTAGTCGACACCGGGCTGCAGATGAACCATCCGGACATTGCCGGTTCGCCGAACATCATGCCCGGCTGGGACATGGTCTCCGATCCGCGCATGGGCAATGATGGCGACGGGCGCGACAGCGATCCCAACGATCCGGGCGACATGTGCGACCCGACCAAGCCGTATGCCGCCGACAGTTTCCATGGCACGCATGTCGCCGGTACCGTCGGCGCGGCGTCCACCAACAACGGGGCAGGTGTGGCCGGCGGCGCCTGGAATGTCCGCATCGTGCCGGTCCGGGCGCTCGGCAAATGCGGCGGCCGCCTGTCCGACATCAACGACG
>JBGTKN010000201.1:0-2715 GCA_041744615.1 Hyphomonas sp.
TTGCAGCACGCCAAGACAAGGCGCGCCGCAAAGGGGACTCTTCCGGCCCGGAGATCGATAGGCCGGAAGCTTGCCGGACCGGTACCGCGCAGGGTTCACCCTGCACGCCGGTCTGGCCAGCGACCCCCTGTGTTACCGGCAGGAGGCCGCGAAACCGTTGTCTGTTCCAGACCCGCCAGGATCAACCTTCGGCGGCGCCAGGCTCCTCTTCATCTTCGGCGGCATTCATCCCGGCCGCAAGGAGTTCTTCTGCAAGAAGACCTGCATTCCGGCGGATGGCGTCCTCGATCTCGTTGGCGACCGCGACATTGTCCTTGAGGAACTGGCGGGCCTTTTCGCGGCCCTGCCCGATACGTTCCCCGTTATAGGAGTACCAGGAGCCCGATTTCTCGACGACATTGGCTTTCACGCCCAGGTCGACCAGCTCCCCCGTCTTGGAGATGCCCTCGCCATAGAGGATGTCGAACTCGACCTGCCGGAACGGCGGGGCCACCTTGTTCTTGACGACCTTGACGCGCGTCTGGTTGCCAATCACCTCCTCGCGGTCCTTGATCTGGCCGATGCGGCGGATATCAAGACGCACGGAAGCGTAGAATTTCAAGGCGTTACCGCCAGTCGTCGTTTCCGGGTTGCCGAACATCACGCCGATCTTCATGCGAATCTGGTTGATGAAGATCACCATGCATTTCGACTTGGAGATCGACCCCGTAAGCTTGCGAAGGGCCTGGCTCATCAGGCGCGCCTGCAGGCCGGGCAACGAATCGCCCATCTCGCCTTCGAGTTCGGCACGCGGCGTCAGC
Source organism: Hyphomonas sp. (assembly GCA_041744615.1). GTDB lineage: Bacteria > Pseudomonadota > Alphaproteobacteria > Caulobacterales > Hyphomonadaceae > Hyphomonas. Next base: position 801 of record JBGTKN010000201.1, read on the forward strand.
GCCGCCACCGAGTCGATCACCAGAAGGTCCACCGCGCCGGAACGAACCAGCGTATCGGCAATCTCGAGCGCCTGCTCGCCCGAATCGGGCTGCGAGATCAGGAGATCGTCAAGGTCCACGCCCAGCTTGCCGGCATAGACCGGGTCGAGCGCGTGCTCGGCATCGATGAAGGCGCACACGCCGCCATTCTTCTGGGCTTCGGCGACGCAATGGAGCGCAAGCGTCGTCTTGCCCGAGCTTTCCGGCCCGAAAATCTCGATGATCCGGCCTTTCGGAAGCCCGCCTATGCCCAACGCAATATCGAGGCCGAGCGAGCCGGTCGAAACCGCCTCGATATCCATCGATTTCTTGTCGCCAAGGCGCATGACGGAGCCCTTGCCGAAGGAGCGCTCGATGTTGCCGAGCGCCGTTTCGAGGGCCTTTTGCTTGTCCACACCGGTTTCCTTATGCACGAGAGCAAGAGCGGTCTTGGTCATTCGTCGTTTCCTTTGGTCTACCATGGGGGCCGGTTTGGCAAGGCCCCCGATTGCCGTGCTGAAACGTCTTGTACACTATTTGTTCCGCAGAACAAAGCAGAAACTTCTCGCCGTGGCGGCTTTCCTTCCGGCGCCGGATCAGGCATGGTGCGACGCATGCTCACACGTTCCGGAAATACCGGCGGGGAAGCCCGCCTTCGCTATGGCGACAACGACTACGACATCCTCTCGCCGGGCAGTTTCGTCACCTGCGCGGTCACCGGTAGGCCGATTCCCATCGGCGCGCTGCGCTATTGGAGTGTTGACCTTCAGGAAGCCTATTGGGACGCCGAAGCGGCCGCCCAGCGCCTCGCCTATACGAAATGATGCCTGTCAGGCGGGCACACGCGCTGCCGGATTGAGCTGCCAGACGCGCAGGTTGAGCGCTGAGGCGATGGTCACCCACCCGAGATAGGGCACCAGCATCCCGGCCGCGACCGGATTGATCGGCACAAAGGCCGCCATCACCGCCGCGATCGACAGCCAGAGCATCACCACGATCACGAAACCGAGCCCCATCCGGCGCAGTCCGAAGAACACGCCCGACCAGCTCGCATTGATGGCGAGGCTCACGCCATACAGCGTCAGGGCGCCCGTGGATTGCGGCCCGCCGGTCAGCCAGACCAGCCAGCCCGCCACCGCGTTGAGCACGAACAGCACCGACCAGGTGACCGGAAAGGCCCAGTTCGGCGGCGTCCAGGGCGGCTTCGACAGCGCCGCATACCAGGCGCCCGGCCGGAAAATCGCGCCGCTCGAGGCTGCCGCGAGATTGGCAAGCACGAACAGCGCCAGGACGAGCAGGTTGCCAGATGTGATCATGAACGGGTGCCCTGCGATTTGCCGCGTCCAGCCTATAAGGGGCCGTCGTCTTCCAGAGCGAAGCGCGGGCACAGCCGGTCGGGCATTTCCGGGGTCAGCGACGCATTTTCGTGCGCCATGCGACCTCATCCGCCCCGACCAGGCGCGCCAGGCGCCCGAGCTCGGCTTCGAGCTTCGCCTGCCGCGCATCGGTCCATTTCACCCCCGGCTCTGGCCAGAGCTGATGCACGCTGAGTTCGCCGGCCTGGCGGTCGGACTTCACCTCGATCCGCCCTACGAACCGGTCCCCCTCCAGCAGTGGATAGACATAGTAACCCCACTGACGCCTTGCCTCGGGCACGAAAATCTCGATCCGGTAGTCGAAGCCGAACAGGCGCGTCAGCCGGCTTCGGTCCCGGATCACCGGATCGAATGGATTGAGCAGGCGCAGGCGCGCGGCCGGAGCGCAGACCGAGGCAAGCCGTGCCTCGATATCCGGCAGTGCCAGCGCCGCGCTCCACTCGCCGCGCGCCGATTCGATCTCCACCGGCACCAGCCCCCGCGCCTTCGCCGCTGTCCAGGCCTTCACTTCGCCGAGGTCC
>JBGTKN010000202.1:0-4530 GCA_041744615.1 Hyphomonas sp.
GTCGCGCTGGTCCGCCAGCGCCACGAAAAGATCACCCGGCTGAAGCGAGCGGGTATCAATCGACACGCCGCCGGTCACCGTGAACGGCGCGCTCGCGCTGCCGCCGGTCGCCAGTTCGATATCCTCGGCGGTCCAGAGCGGAACATTCATGCGCGCGCCCCCGTCAGCGCGGCCTGCGCTTCGTCCTGGTCCGAGAACGGGAGCACGGTCTTGCCGACAATCTGCCCGGTCTCGTGGCCCTTGCCCGCGATCACGAGCGTGTCGCCCTTCCTGAGTTCGCGGATCACCGTACGGATCGCCTCGCCCCGGTCACCGATCTCGCGTGCGCCCGTGGCGCCGGCGAGCACGGCGGCCCGGATCTTGGCGGGATCCTCCGAACGCGGATTATCATCGGTGACGATCACATCATCTGCCTGGCGGGCCGCAATCTCTCCCATCAGAGGACGCTTCCTGGCGTCCCGGTCGCCGCCGCAGCCGAAGATCACCTTCAGGCGGCCAGCCGTGTGCGGACGCACCGCGCGCAACAGCACATCCAGACCGTCCGGCGTGTGCGCATAGTCCACGAATACCGCGGCGCCGGTCTCGGTCTTGCCGACGAATTCGAGCCGGCCCTTGACCGGCTTCAGGTTTGCGAGGCCTTCGGCCACCGCCGGAAACTCCATGCCCAGCGACAGGCAGATCGCGGCAGCTGCGAGGGCGTTGAGTGCCTGGAACTCGCCGATCAGCGGCAGCTCGACAGGCTTCTGCTCGACATCGCGCCAGTAGAGGAACAGCGACTGGCCCGCCTGTTTCGGCATCAGCTCGTCGATCCAGAGATCCTCGCCGCGCCAGCCGAACGAGACGACCTGCAGGCCCGCGATCTTTGCGGCCACCTCGAAATCGTCCCTTTGCGGACTATCGGCGTTGACGATGGCCGGAATGCCCTTTGGCGCCAGCGCCGTGAACAGGCGCAGCTTCGACTGGAGATAGGCTTCCATCGAGCCGTGATAATCAAGATGGTCTTGGGTGAAGTTCAGGAAACCGACTGCCGAGAGGTCTACACCGTCGAGCCGGTGCTGTTCGAGGCCATGGCTGGACGCCTCCATTGCGCAATGCGTCACACCCTGCCCGGCCAGGGCCGACAAGGTCTCGTGGATCGTCACAGGGTCCGGCGTCGTATGTCCGACATCGATCTTGCCGCTCGGGCCGATCGCGCCGAGCGTGCCCATCGACGCCGCCTTCAGTCCCGCCCGGCTCCAGATCTGGCGCGCGAAATCGACGGTGGAGGATTTGCCATTGGTGCCGGTGATGGCCACCACGCACTCCGGCTGCACGGCGTGGAAGCGTTTCGCTGCCAGCGCCAGCGCGCGGCGCGGTTCATCGGCGATGACGTGCGGGAGACCGCCTGCGACAGCGCTGCCATCGGAGAGGATCGCTGCAGCACCCTTCTGGATCGCCATCGCCGCAAACTGGCTGCCATCCTGCACGCTGCCCTTCAGGGCGGCGAACAGGAACCCGGGCTCGACCTTGCGGCTGTCGGCCGTCATTCCGAGGATCTCGGTCTCGCCGTTCTCGGCGAGCGGGAAGAGGTCCTTTAATTTCACAGGGCACTCCTTTCTGGGGTCCTGGCTGTCTGGCCTGGCCGGGCCGGACGGATATCGTCGAAGCGCGGGGTGACGCCCAGAAGCGGCGCAACGCGTTCGATGATCCGGCCCGCCACGGGAGCCGCGCTGCCGGACGCCGTTGCACCTCGGCCAGCCTTGGCCTTCGGATTATCCAGCGTCACGATCAGGGCATATTGCGGGCCGTCCTCGGGAAACACGGCCGCAAAACTCGAAATATTGGCGTTCTTGTCATAACCGCCGGCGATGGGCTTCTCGCCAGTGCCGGTCTTGCCGGCAACGCGGTAGCCAGCCACTTCGGCCGGCTGGCCGGTGCCCCGGACCACAGACTCGCGCATCATGCGGGTCACGATCTCGGCGGTGATCGCCGACATCAGCCGCGTCGGCGCGATCTTGCGTTCCGGGTCCAGCCGCAGGGTCGGCGGCGCCATTTCGCCGCCATTTCCGAGCGCCGAGAAAGCCGCGAGGAAAGCCAACGGCGAGACAGATATGCCATGGCCATAGGAGATCGTAGCCGCTGTCACTTCATCGATATGCTTCGGGACCAGCGGCCGCTCGCTGCCGGGCAATTCGATGGGCGCACGGCTCATCAGCCCCGCCGCATTCAGAAAATCGGTCTGGCGCCGGAGACCCAGCGTGCGTGCCACGTGCACCGTGCCGATGTTCGAACTCTCGACAATGATCTCTGTCACATTGGCTGCCGCGGCGAAACGGTGGGTATCCTTCACTTCGAAGGCGCCGACGAGGACCGGCTTGCTGACGTCGAACTGGTCGCCCGGCCTCACCACTCCGGCCTCGATTGCAGCCGCTACCGTCAACGGCTTGAACACCGAGCCAAGCTCGTAGACCGCGCCGATCGCGCGGTTGAGACGCGCGGGATCGTTGGACGGAAAGTTCGAGGGACGGTTGGGATCGAAGGCCGGCCAGCTCGCCATCGCCAGTACTTCGCCGCTGCGCGTGTCCATCAGGATGGCAGCGGCGCCCTCCATGTCGTATTCTGCGGCGGCAGATGCCAGCTCCGCTTCGAGCGCCGTCTGCGCCTGAATGTCGAGCGTCAGGCGGACGGGGCGGTCACCTGACTCAAGGTCCGCATTGAACGAATGCTCGACCCCGGCGATGCCCTTGCCATCGACATTGACCTGGCCGAGGACATGGCCCGCAAGTTCGCCAAGCGGGTAGGCGCGCCGTGTTTCAGTGCGGAAACCGAGACCTTCGAGCCGGAGCGCCATGACCGCTTCGCGCTGGCGCGGCGTCAGGCCCCGCTTCACCCAGACGAACTGTTTCGACGTATCGGACAACCGCATCTCGAGGTCGGCCAGGCTCAGTTCGGGGAAAGCTGCCTTCAGTCCGGCCGACACTTCCACCGGATCCCAGATAAGACTCGGATTGGCCCACAAGGACGACATCTCGACGGACGTCGCCAGCAACTCGCCATTCCGGTCAAGGATATCGCCGCGCAGTGATTTCGGAGCGGCCGTTGCTGTCAGCGTCGCCGCGCTGCTGGCCGGCGCGCCCGACAGCGCCAGGTACCCGCCTCGCCCGGCCATCACCACGAACAATCCACAGAGCACAAGCCCGGCGAGCCGCGTCCGGTCGCGCGAGGCTTCGCTCATGGCGTGGCCTCCGGCGTCTGGGGCGCGGGCAGGCCGTCCGTAGGCGGACCGACGACATGGTCGAGATCGTCCTCATACGCCATCTGGTCCGCCTTGGGCGGCGCCATGCCGAGTTCCCGGCGGGCGAATTCCTCGATCCAGTCGCGCCGGCTCATATGCGCCAGCTCGGTTTCGAGGACCGCCTTTTCCTTTTGCGCCTCTTCGATCTGCGCTTCGACGGCCATCAGTTCGGCAGCGGTGTCGCGCGCGCCATACTTGGCCCGGTAGAGGCTGAAAACGAGGAGGGCTGCTACCAGCAACCCGAAGAAAAATGCACGCCGGCTCATGGGGAGGCCTCCAGCTCAGTAATCGGCGGCAGGTCCATTCCATCATCCGCCGGACTGGCAAAGGCGGCGGCCTCGGTCCGCACCGCCGCCCGCAGTCGTGCAGATCGTGCGCGCGGATTGGTTTCCACTTCCTTTTCAGAAGGTTGCAGCGCCTTGTTTGTAATCTGCTCGAAGCTCGGCGGGCGCGGCTTGGCGAGCAGGGGTACGTGTCGCGATCCGGCCGGAACCCCGCCTGTCCGCTCGCGCAACCATTGTTTCACCAGCCGATCCTCCAGCGAGTGGAAGGTGACGACCACCAGCCGCCCGCCGGGCTTCAGAACCTCCTCTGCGGCGCGCAGCCCGCGCGCCAGTTCGCCCAGCTCGTCGTTCACGTACATCCGGATCGCCTGGAAGGTATGGGTCGCCGGATGGGTCCGCGCGCCGCGGCGCCCGCCCACCGCCACTTCCACCAGCGCCGCCAGGTCCGCTGTTGTTTCAAAGGGTTGGGAGCCCCGCCGTTCGACAATTGACCGGGCAATCCGGCGCGCATTGCGCTCCTCGCCCAGCCGGAAAATGATGTTGGCGAGATCACGCTCGGCCATCTGGTTGACGACATCCGCCGCCGAAGGCCCCGCGGCGCCCATCCGCATGTCCAGCGGGCCGTCCTTCATGAAGGAAAAGCCCCGCTCCGCCTCGTCGATCTGAAAGCTGGAGACGCCGATATCCAGCACCACGCCGTCGACCTTCGGATGCCCCGCCTGAACCAGCAGCGTATCCATATCACCGAACCGTCCAAGCAGAGGCACCAGCCGCGGAAATTCCGCCGCCAATGCCTCTGCCCGCACGATCGCGTCGAGATCGCGGTCGATACCGATCACGGAACAGTTTGCCGTCTTGAGGATGGCGCGCGTGTAGCCGCCACCACCGAACGTGCCGTCCGCAATCACGTCGCCTTCCACCGGCGCCAGCGTCTGGAGCACTTCGGCCAGCATGACCGGCAGGTGGCCAGGC
>JBGTKN010000203.1:0-4345 GCA_041744615.1 Hyphomonas sp.
GCAGCTGCCGAGAACCGCAACATCATGGAGCCCTCCATCGCCTGCGCGAAAGCCGGCGTCACGACCGGGGAGTGGGGCACGGTGCTGCGCGAGGTATTCGGCGAATTCCGCGCGCCGACCGGCGTCGCCCTCGTCGTCGGCTCGGATGGCGGCGAGGATATCGAGACCGTCAAGGCCGAAGTTGCCCGCGTCTCGAAAGCTTTGGGACGTACGCTGACATATGTGCTCGGCAAGCCAGGCCTCGACGGCCACTCCAACGGCGCCGAACAGATCGCCGCGCGCGGCCGCGCTGTCGGCATGGAAGTGGTCTACGAAGGCATCCGCTTCACGCCCGCCGAGATCGCCGCGCAGGCCAAGGCCGCCAATGCCCACGTTGTCGGTCTGTCGATCCTGTCGGGCAGCCATCTCGACCTCGTGCGCGAAACGATCGCGGAACTGCGCGCCGCCGGTCTCGGTGATGTGCCGGTTGTCGTCGGCGGCATCATCCCGCCGGAAGATGCGCGCGCACTGAAACAGATGGGCATCGCCCGCGTTTACACGCCGAAGGATTTCCGGATCACCGAAATCATGGGCGACGTGACCAAGCTGGTCGAAAAAGCCTGGCTGGTGAAGGGCTAGTGCGATGTCGGCTCAAGCAGGTTCCGCTTGACCAGCAGACATCGCCCCGGCTCCGGCGTCAGCGCATGCTGAAGAGCCGGCCTTTTTCGGTAATCAGCACGACGGCGAGAGAGGCGAGCCCCAGGACGGCAAAGCCGAGCATCAGCGGCACGGTCGAGCCGTTGAACTGCGAGCCGATGAAGGCGCCGATGAAGGCCGAGGCGAGCGTCGTCGCGAAGCCGTAGGCAGCCGACGCAGTGCCGGCGATGGCGCCGAGAGGCTCCATCGCGAGCGCTGAGAAATTCGAGCCCATCAGGCCGAAACAGCCGAAGGCAACCGCGAACAATGGAAAGAAAAGCACGAAGTTCTCGCCGAACAGCAGGGTCGAGATTGCCAGCCCGCCGGAGATCGTCGTGAAGACGATCAGCGCCGTATGACTGATGCGCCGCATGCCGACTTTCTCCACCAGCCGGGAATTGGTGAAGTTCGCAATTGCCATCACACCCGCAACACCGGCGAACCAGTAGGCAAAGGTGTCGCCCTTGCCGAAGACTTCGCGGAAAACCTGCTCCGACGAGGCAATGAAGGCGAACAGCGCACCGAAGACGATGCCGGAAGCACACATATAACCGAAACTTACCGGTGTGCGCAGCACGCTCTGATAGGCGCCGAAAGCGCTCGCGAAGTTGAGCGGACGGCGCGCCGGCACCGGCAGGGTCTCAGGAAGCCGGAACCAGGTCCAGGCGAGCATGACCGCGCCCCAGATGCCGAGCCAGACGAAGATCGCCTCCCAAGGCGCAAACATCAGGATGACCTGACCGAGGCTCGGCGCCACGATCGGCACGATCATGAAGATCGTCATCACCAGCGACATGAAGCTCGCCATGGCCCGTCCCGAAAACAGATCGCGCACCACGGCCGCGGCGACGATCCGTGCGCCGGAGGCGAACACGCCCTGCAGGAACCGCGCGCCGAGCAGCGCCCAGAAATCATGGATCAGCACGCAGACGAGAGACACGAGGATATAGCCGATGAGGCCGATGAACAGAGGCGCGCGCCGTCCGAACCGGTCGGTCACCGGGCCCCAGACCAGCTGCGGAGCGCCAAAGCCGAGAACATAGGCGAAGATGATCAGCTGCTGGCGATTGTCCGTCGCCGCGCCGGCGGCGGTTAGTCCTGTATCCGCCGCGATCTGCGACAGCGCCGGAAGCATGATGTCTATCGCCATCGCGTTGAGCGTCATCAAGCCGGCGACAATCGCGACAAGCTCCGCCTTGCGCAGCCCAGTCGGGGGCGCGAGGCGTGCTGGGGTATTGTCGGTGTCGGCCATGGCGTCGGCAGGTCCGGGAAGAAAGGGAACGCGGCTTCTGGACCGACAGGGCGGGCTTGCCTAGTGCCAAAAGGCCAAAGCATCTATGAAAAAGCCCCGCGTATCCGGCGGGGCTTTCGCATCGGGCAGCTGCGCGGCGATCAGGCGCCGGGCAGAACGATCGAGCCGGTCAGGTTGAACATTACCTGGCTGGCATCGAAATAGGCGACATCGTCCGGTTTCGGACCTTTGCCCATCACGATCTCCGCCGAGGCGACATAGCTTGTCGACTCGCGATAGTCGGTGGGTCCGCCCCAGAAGGGGTCGTAATAGCCGAACCGGGAATAATAGGCGGGGCTCGGCGAGAACCGGCGATAGGGATCGCGGAAATAGGCCGCGCGTGGTCCGAAATACCGATAGCTCAGGAAGAAGTGGTCATAGAAAGGATCGTAATAGGACGGGGCGCCAACGAGCCGGGTGCTCGCATCGGTATCGCGGCGCACGACCCGGAAATGGTCAAAGCCATTCTGCTTGGTCAGCTCGGCGGCGCGGTAGAGCAGGTAGGTCTCCACCGTCTTGCGGTCGGTCAGCGAGTTGCCAGCGAACTGGACCTGGAAGCGGTTGTCCTCGATCTTCTGTTCGGAAAAGCCGCGGTCCGTGTCCGTGGCCGCCTGATAGGGCGTCGCGGTGGCGCACGCGGCAAGCAGCGCAAGCCCGGCAAGGGCAGCAGCAAATGTCAGCCGTTTCATAGGCTCAGCCTCCAAAGTTTGGACCAGTATAACATGTGTCCGACCATAGCTGAACGCCAGCCAACACCTGCGATCACAAGCGCGTGAAGCCCGCCCTCACACCCCCACGGCCAGCATCGCCTTGTAGGCCGGCCGCGCCGTCACCTTGACGAGCCAGGCTTTCGTGGCCGGCCGGGTGGCGAGGCCGCCCTGAGCATCGGTCATCACGATCTGGAAGCCCATCAGGCAGTCCGCGGCCGAGAAGGTCTCGCCGGCGAAATAGGCGTGCTTCGACAGGTGCGCCTCGATGTACCCGGCCACCTTGTCGCGCTCGTTGGCGATCATCTGCGCCACCGGGCCTTCGGTTATCCCCGCCATTCCGGTGTAGAGCGCCAGCAGGCCCGGCAGGAACACCGCGCCCTCGGCGGAATGCACCCATTCCAGATAGCGCGGGAAATCCGCCGAGTCCGGCACCGGATGAAGCTTGTGCCCGGTGTCATGCTTCGCCAGCAGATATTCTGTTATCGCGCCGGTCTCGGCGATGACGATGTCGCCATCTTCCAGCAGCGGCGACTTGCCTAGGGGATGGATATTCTTCAGGTCCGCCGGCGCGAGGCGCGTGGTCTCGTTGCGCTTGTGGTGGATGATCTCGTGCGGGACGCCGAGTTCCAGCAGCAGCCAGACGATGCGCTGCGAGCGCGAGGCGTTGAGATGGTGAAGCTTCATGGACATGGGGCATTTCCTCTGTGGACGGATAAAAAAGAAGCGGCAGCTTTGGGGGCTGCCGCTTCGGATGTTTTCTATGGCATGCCCGCCTCAGGCGGCAGCGTAGCCGATGACGGCTTTCACTTCGAGGAATTCCTCGAAGCCGTGCTCGCCCCATTCACGGCCATTGCCCGACTGGCCGTAGCCGCCGAAAGGTGCGGTGAAGTCAGGACGTGCGCCGTTGACCTGGATCTGGCCGGCGCGGATGCGGTTGGCGATGACGTTCGCCTCTTTTTCCGGACCCTGAACATAGCCGGCCAGGCCGTAGACGGTGTCGTTGGCCATCTCCACGGCTTCGTCCACTGTGCCATACGGCAGGATGCAGAGCACCGGCCCGAAAATTTCCTCGCGGGCGATGGTCATGTCGTTGGTCACGTTGCCGAACACGGTCGGACGGGCGAAGTAGCCCTTGTTGAAGCCTTCCGGGCGACCCGGGCCACCGGCGACGAGGGTTGCACCCTCTTCGATACCCTTCTGGATGAGGTCCTGGACCTTCTGGTACTGGTTGCCGTTGGAGATCGGGCCGATGGCACCGGGCGCAGCTTCCGCCGGCATCATCACTTTCACGGACTCGGCAGTCGCCTTGGCGATCGCGAGCGCCGCATCGTGCTGGTCCTTCTGCACGAACATGCGGCTCGGCGCGTTGCAGCTCTGGCCGGTGTTGGTCATCATCGCCATCACGCCGCTGGAGACGGCTTTGGTCAGGTCGGCCGTGGGCAGAACAATGTTCGGGCTCTTGCCGCCGAGTTCCTGAGCCACGCGCTTGACGGTCGGGGCAGCAGCCTGAGCGACGAGCACTCCGGCCCGGGTCGAACCGGTGAAGCTCACCATGTCGACATCCGGGTGCGAGGAGAGCACCGAGCCGACGCCCGGGCCGTCGCCGTTGACGAGGTTGAACACGCCTTTAGGCACGCCGGCCTCATGCAGGATTTCGGCGAAGATCATC
>JBGTKN010000204.1:0-6971 GCA_041744615.1 Hyphomonas sp.
ATGAACACTGCGAACAAGAGAGTAATTCGGCCCCATGAAGGCGGCAGCAGGCCGGTCGTCTCGCCAAACTGCGCATTCGAAGCGCTCTGATATGCGAGCACCTCCTCGCGAAAGAGTTCCTCAGGCATACCAAGCACTCCACCACTTGTTCTGAAAAGTTATGGACGTGCATGCGGCATGGTCAACTCGTTCTAAAGAGGCAATGCATTAAAGCGACGAAACACCGGATGGGGCGAACGATGGTCGAGGAGGTCATCTGTATTGTGCCATTCGCGGTCTCCACATCGGCCTTCGGACTATCGAGCCGGTCCGTTTGGTAATCGCGCCCTAGGAAACCCCATGTAGCGCATTTGGCTATTGAGCCGCCAAAGTTGACGCCGAAATAGGAGTCACAATCAATACTTGATCGTAAAATGTGGAAACAGGCCGAACATTCGCTAATCGTTGCTGCGCTTTGGCGCGCGCCTTGATGTTTGCTGCACGTTCTGCTGCACAATCCGCGACACACGAATTTTATTTATTTCATGTTTACCGGGCACTATAAGGCTCATGCTTGAGCGCTGCCGGACTCCTCCTCCGCCAGAATCTATCCAAATATTCGGGATGTTTGCGCCAAAACCCAGAGGCCGATCACCAGAAACAGGCCGGCAGCAATCCAACGGACGGCGTTCATCGGCACATGTTTCAGAAGTTCATTGCCGAGCAGCACAGCCGGCACGTTGGCCAGCATCATGCCCAGCGTTGTGCCCATGGTGACGGCGATAATGTTGTTAAACTGAGCCCCCAACGCCACCGTGGCGATCTGCGTCTTGTCCCCCATCTCGACGAAGAAAAAGGCGATCGTGGTCGCCACAAACGCTCCGAACCGAGCAGGTTTCGGCTCGGGATCGTCGTCAAGCTTGTCCGGGATCAGCGTCCAGGCTGCCATGACGATGAAGGAGGCCGCGATCAGGTAGCGGAACCATTGGCCGTCGAGAATTGAGGCAGCCTGGGCCCCGACAAGCGCAGCGAGGAAATGGTTAGCGACTGTGGCAACGAAGATGCCTGAGATGATGGGCAGCGGTTTCTTGAACCGCGTTGCAAGAACAATCGCAAGCAGTTGGGTCTTGTCGCCGATTTCAGCGAGGGCAACAACGGCAGTGGAGGTGAACAGGGCTTCCATGGGGCAGTCTCCAGGCGGCGTTCAGATCCAACGGTCATCAATCTCGCCGCGCAGCCTTGAGCGGAGAAATGATGCCATTGGTCTCGCCCAAACGGTTGCCCGTTTCCACTGCACCACGACCTCTCCGGCCGAGCATGTTGACACGGTGGCTCGTCCTTGCGGACGACTGGCTACTCCCCAGTGACGGATTGGCTTTAGTTTGAGCACTTCAGCTTTGCAAGCGCGTGCCTTCGACGTCGGCGAACCGGTCCCGACAAATTTCTGTGCGGGTTTACTACGGAATTACGATTAGAAGTTGTGCCCGGTTCGGGCGCTGTCTAATGATTGTCCCGGAATCAGTTATTTCCGTTGAGCCTCGCTCCGATGCAGCCTTTAATGGGGTTGGATGAGAGGCTTCCAGAACGGATCCGGGCCAGAAGGGCGAACATCGCGTGCAAGGTCTCTTGAAGAGAGCCGTTGAAACTCCGCGCGCGGCAGTTTGGCTGGCCTATGATGCGGCGAATGTGCCTTCAATCCTCGCCGTGGGAGACGACAAGCCTGCTCAGCCGGACTGTGCGCGTCTTCCCGCGATCTTTCCGGAATGGCTGGGCGACCGCGCACTCCTCGCCGAGCATCCGGCGCGCTTCTGCTATGTCGTTGGCGAAATGGCGCGCGGCATCGCGACCCCGAAAATGGTGATTGAGACAGTGCGCGCGGGATGTATCGGTTTCTATGGCAGCGCGGGCCTCCCCCTTGCTGAAATCAAAGCCGGCGTGAAGCAGGTCCAGGCGGCACTCGGGCCAGATCAGGCCGCTTGGGGCGCCAATCTGATTCACTCGCCGCAAGAACCGGGTCAGGAAGCCGCCATAATCGACCTCTTTCTCGCAGAAGGCGTCCGCCGTGTCTCGGCATCGGCATTCATGCGACTCACGCCAGACGTCGTCCGCTTCACCGCATTGGGCCTCGAACAGGCGGGCGACGGAACCATCCGGCGCCGCAATCACGTGTTCGCGAAAGTCTCGCGCGCTGAAGTCGCCGAACCGTTCATGGCGCCAGCCCCTGAGAAGACGTTGCGTGATCTGGTCGCGGCCGGCAGAATCTCTGAATTGCAGGCCGAGTTGGCCTCGAAAGTCCCGGTCGCGGCCGACATTACAGCGGAGTCCGATTCCGGCGGTCATACAGACAACCGCCCCGCGACGGTGCTGTTCAGCTCGCTCAGCGCTGCCCGCAAGCGCGTTTGCGCCCGGCACGGGTATGACGAAAGCCTTATACGCATCGGCCTCGCTGGCGGCATTGCCACACCGGCAGCGGTTGCGGCGGCGTTCCAGATGGGCGCAGCCTATGTGCTGACGGGATCGGTCAATCAGAGCGCGGTGGAATCGGGCCTGTCGGAAGCCGGGCGCCAGTTGCTCGCCAAGGCGGGGCCTGCTGATGTGGCGATGGCGCCGGCCGCCGATATGTTCGAGCAGGGTGTCGAAGTACAGGTGCTGAAACGGGGAACACTGTTTGCGATGCGGGGTAGAAAGCTGCATGGTTTCTACCGGAGCGGCGCAAGCTACGAGTCGCTTTGCGCAACGGATCGCAAATGGATTGATGACGTGTTGGGTGAACCCTTCGAATCGGCCTGGACCGAAACGCAGTCCTACATCCGCCGTGTCAATCCGGCGGAAGCGGCCAAGGCGGAAAGCGACGGAAACAAACGCCTCGCCCTCGTGGCTCGGCGCTATCTTTTCCAGGGCGCCCAATGGGCCCGTGAAGGCGAAACGGGACGAACTGCTGACTTCCAGATATGGTGCGGCCCCGCGATGGGTGCCTTCAACGAATGGGTCGCCGGAACGGCGCTTGAGCCCGTCGAAGCGCGCAGCGTGCGCCAGATCGCCCTCAACCTGCTTGAGGGCGCCACGCGCATCTCCCGCGCCGGCCAGCTGCGCGCGGCGGGACTCGCCGTTCCGCCCCAACACTTCTCCTATACCCCGCGCCTGTTCGAGTAGATCATGACCGACCGCCGACCCTCCCGTACCCAGCGCACAGCCGAGCCGATTGCTGTAGTAGGCATGGGTGGTATTTTCCCGGGGCGCGGCGACACAACCGGATTCTGGCGCGACATTTTCGAGGCTCGCGATCTGATCAGCGATACGCCGGAAACCCATTGGTTGATTGACGATTACTACGACGCCAATCCGCTGACCAAAGACAAGACCTATGGCCGGCGCGGCGGGTTTCTCTCGCCGGTCGCATTTGACCCCCTCTCCTTCGGGATACCGCCTGCGCAGTTGCAGACGACGGACTCGGCGCAGCTGCTGGCGCTGGTTGCCGCCAAGATGACGCTGGACGACGCCGAACGCGACAGCGGCGGCAAGATCGACCGTTCACGGACGAGTGTCATTCTCGGCGTGGCCTCGGCAACAGAATTGACGGCGCACATGGCGGGGCGTCTGCAACGCCCGACGTGGGTCAACGGATTGCGGCAGTACGGACTTGCCGAGAGCGATGTGCAGGCAATCGCAACGCGGATCGAAAACCACTACGCCGAGTGGAAGGAAAGTACCTTCCCTGGTCTGCTCGGCAACGTGGTGGCGGGCCGTATCGCCAATCGTCTTGACCTCGGCGGTAGCAATTATGTGACAGACGCCGCCTGCGCCTCAAGCCTCGCCGCGCTTCAGATCGCAATGCACGAATTGCGGTCTGGCGATTCTGACATGGTGCTCACCGGCGGTGTCGATGCGTTGAACGACATACTGATGTTCATGTGTTTCTCCAAGACGCCCGCCTTGTCGCCGACCGGTGATTGCCGTCCGTTCTCGAATAACTCTGATGGCACAATGCTCGGCGAAGGGATCGGGATGCTCGCCCTGCGCCGCCTTGAAGATGCCGAACGGGACGGCAACCATATCCATGCCGTGATCCGCGGCATTGGTGGCGGTTCTGACGGCAAGGGCACAGCGATCTACACGCCGCTGCCGTCCGGCCAGGCCCGAGCCTTGCGGCGCGCCTACGAGCAAGCCGGCTACGGTCCCGAAGCAGTAGACCTGGTCGAAGCGCACGGCACCGGTACAAAAGCTGGCGATCGCGCCGAGATTGAGGGACTCCATCTCGTTTTCAATGAAGCGGATCAGGGCGAAGGCCCATGGTGTGCCGTCGGTTCAGTAAAATCGCAAATCGGGCACACTAAAGCAGCGGCCGGCGCGGCCAGCATGCTCAAGGCAGTAGAGGCGCTTCGCCGCAAGGTGCTGCCGCCAACAATCAAGATCGAGGAGCCGGCAGACGCGATCAGGGATAGCGCCTGTTTCTACGTCAACACCGAAGCCAGGCCGTGGATAGCCGCTGACACGCGTCCGCGCCGCGCCTCGGTCAGCTCATTCGGTTTCGGCGGATCAAACTTCCATGTAACGCTTGAGGAGTATATGGGCCCGGCCGTTGCGAAGCCGCCGCGAGTCCATTCCGCCGAGCTGTTCCTGGTCAGTGCGCCCGATCCCGCAGGTCTCTCAGCAGCGCTTGCCCGGTTGGCAAGTGATCCGCCAGCGGAGGATGCCTTCGCCTGGCAAGCCGGTGCGTCACACACGTCATTCAATTCAGGCGCCCTCGCCCGCGCGGCAATCGTCTCTTCAAACCCCAACGATCTGGCTGCGAAAGCGGCGAAACTCGCCGCGCAGCTTGCAGACGGAACCTTAGGAAAAGCCCCGCTTCCGCAAGGCTGTTCGGCATCGCTCAGCGCACCGAATGCTGGCAAGGTCGCTTTCATCTTCTCCGGTCAGGGCAGCCAGTATCCCGGCATGGGCTCGGACCTCGCGATCGCCTTTCCGGCTGCCCGCAAGGCCTGGGACATGGCCGCGAGCCATACAGTGACCGGACCGTTGAAACTTCACAAGCTGGCCTTCCCGCCAGCGGCCTTCGATCAGGTCGAGTTCGGTAATCAGCAGCAACGCCTCACGCTGATGCAGCACGCCCAGCCGTCCATTGCTGTTATGGCGTTGTCGCACCTCGCCTTGTTCGAGGCGCTCGGGGTCGATGCCGACATGGCGGGCGGCCACAGCTTCGGCGAGATCATGGCGCTGCACTATGCCGGCGCCTTTGATCGTGAGACGGCGCTGACGATAGCGGCATCGCGAGGGCGCGAGATGGCCAATGCCGCCCAGACCACCGAAGGCGCGATGTTGGCTGTCCAGTGCTCAGCGAGCCGGATTGCGCCGCTTGTCTTCTCAATCGGCAGCGGCCTCGTCATTGCAAATGACAACGGACCGAGTCAGGTCGTCCTCTCCGGCCCTTTCAGCGTAATTCAGCAGGCGGAGCAACGTTGCACGGCCGAAGGCATCAAGGCGCGCCGCTTGCCGGTTGCAACAGCTTTCCATTCGTCGATCGTCGAGCCGGCAGTGGCGCCTTTTCGCAGTACGCTGCAAGGGCTTAGGCTGAAGCGTCCTTCGTTGCCGGTGTATGCCAACGCGACGGCGATGCCTTACAAAACAACCGGAAAAGATCTGGCCGGCGTGCTGTCATCGCAAATTGCCTCACCTGTCCTTTTCCGACAGCAAGTCGAGGCGATGTATGATGCAGGCGCGCGCCTCTTCATCGAAATTGGTCCCGGCAATGTCGTGGCCGGTCTTGTCGCAGACACGCTTGCCGGGCGCGACTTTATTGTATTGTCTCTCGACAACAAACGCAGCAACGGCGTGGCTCAGTTCCTCGGCAGCCTGGGCGCACTTGCCGTTGCAGGGCTAAACCTAGATCTCGCAATGCTTTATGCCGACGCACCTCCACCTGCGCCGAAGCCGGCGCCCTCCCAACATGCGGTTTACCTTACCGGCGCCAACCATGATCGTCCGTACCCGCCCAAAGACGGCGCCGCGGGTCGTGCACCGCCGAATGCGGCCGCGGCAGTGAACCTTTCCGCGCCCCCCCAATCGTCACCGCTCTCTCAAAGGACTGAACCACCCATGCCCGATCAGAATGGCCGGCGATCCGTCGCATCGCCCCAAACGAATGTTTCCCAACTCGGCGGGCGCGTGGACATCACGTCGGCAGTCGAACGTATCTGGCAGGAAGTGTCCAACCAGCATCAGAATTATCTCATCGCGATTGCTGACGGTCACAAAGCCTATCTGAATGCGGCCGCCGTTCTGCTTGGTCAGGCCGGCGCCTTGCCGTCCGAGCCGCAACTTTTGTCCACTCCGCGCGCTCCGGAAGCGCCGCCTGTGCCTCAGCCAGGTTTTGTGGCTGCGCCGTCCGCTCCCGCAGCCGAACCACAAGAAGCGCCAAAACCGAAAGCAAACGGCTCTGGCGGCGCGCATGCCTTCGTCCAGGAGCCGCAAAGGCCCCCCGCCGCCCCGTCCCCGGTCAAAGCAGCGCCGGTTCCCCAGCCGGCCGCGGTGTCAATGCCTGCAATGGATTCCGCGGCTATCGTGCGCAGCATCGTTTCAGAGAAAACCGGTTATCCGCCTGACATGCTTGACGCGGACATGGACCTCGAGGGTGAACTCGGCGTCGACTCCATCAAGCAGGTTGAAATCCTGTCGTCGTTGCGCGATCGCCTCCCGCACCTGCCGGAGATTGAGCCGGAACGTCTCGTCGAATTGCGCACAATCGCCTCCATTGCATCCATGATCGACGCTGCCTCGCCCGGCAGCCTACCCGCGTCCGCACCAACGGCGCCAGCATCATCTCCAGCAAAAGCCGCCAGCGCCCCCGCCGCCAAGACACTTCAGGTCTCGCCAGATATCATCCGCGCGCTGATTGCAGAAAAGACCGGTTATCCGCCAGACATGCTGGAAGACGACATGGACCTTGAGGGCGAACTTGGCGTCGATTCCATCAAACAGGTCGAAATCCTGTCTTC
>JBGTKN010000205.1:0-4945 GCA_041744615.1 Hyphomonas sp.
GCCTCGGCCCGTGCGTGATCCACCGCCGCAGCTTCGCCCCCGTCCGCGTCCTGCTTACAGGCTGACCCGCCCCCACGTCAGGCTTTGCGCCCGCCCCGTCCAAGGTTACCCTCCGGTCCGGAGGAATATGCCCATGAATTACGATCTCGTCATCGTCGGCGGCGGCATCGGCGGCAGCGCGCTCGCCGCCGTAATGGCCCGCGCCGGACGCAAGGTTCTGCTGCTTGAAAAATCCGCGCATTACGAAGACCGCGTCCGCGGCGAATGGATCGCCCCCTGGGGCGTCACCGAAACGAAACGCCTCGGCCTCTACGACCTGCTGATGTCCGCCGGCGGCCATCACATCACCGACCACGTCACCTATGACGAAAGCCTCGCGCCGGAGACATGCGAAGCCGCCCCGCTCCCCCTCGGCATCTTCGCCGCCGATGTGCCGGGGCCACTTTGCCTTGGCCATCCGCATCATTGCCAGACGCTTTATGACGCCGCCGCCGAAGCGGGAGCCGAATGCCTGCGCCCCGTCAACGTCGAATCCATCACCTTCGGCGCCAAGCCGTCCCTGACTTTCACTCATGGCGACACACAACGCACCGTACACGCACATCTCGTGGTCGGCGCCGAAGGCCGCCAGTCCGACGTGCGCGCCGCTGCCGGCATCCCCCTGCACCAGGACAAACCCCACCACTGGTTCGCCGGCCTCCTCGTCGAGAACGTCAAGGACATCGACCCCAAACGCCAGACCATCGGCACCGAAGGCAATTTCGGCTTCCTCACCTTCCCGCAAGGCAATGGCCGCGTCCGGGTCTATGGCGGCTACGCGCTCGAGGAGAAGGGCCGCTTTCACGGAGAAGGCGGCGCCCAGCGCTTCCTTGAGGCCTTCCGCATGGCCTGCGCCCCGCAAAACGCCGCTCTTGCCGAAGGTACACCCGCTGGTCCCCTCTTCTCATATTTCAACAATGACAGCTGGACGGATGAGCCCTTCGCCGAAGGCTGCGTCCTCATCGGCGACGCCGCCGGCTGGAACGACCCGATCAACGGCCTTGGCCTGTCGATCACCTACCGCGACGTACGCATGGTCTCCGACATCCTGAAGGAAACCCCCGCGGGCCAGGCGCCCAACTTCGCTCCGTATGCAGAGGAACGCGCCGAACGCATGCGCCGCCTGCGCTTTGCCGGCCAGATCCAGGCCGCGCTCGACATGGAGTTCGGCGAAGCCGCCCGCGAGCGACGGCGCTCGTACCATGAACGCAAGGCCGCCGATCCGATGCTCGGCCTGCACGGCGTTGCCATCATGGCCGGCCCTGAAGCCGCGCCAGCTGAAATCTTCACGAAGGCCCACCGCGCCCGCGTCCTGGGGCTCGCCCCGGCATGAGCGTCGACATCGAAACCTTCAACGCTGCGTGGCTCGCCGCCTGGAGCGCAAAGGACGTGGGAAAGCTGCTGAGCTTCTATTCGGCCGATACGGTCTACAAGGACGCCCAGACCGCCGCCGGCCTCAGCGGCCACGCCCAGCTACGCCCCTATCTCGAAGGCCTCTTCGCCTCCACCCCGAAGATGATCTACACGCCCGACGAGACCTGGCCGATCCCCGGCGGCTTCTGCGGCCGCTGGTACTGCGCCATTGGGGAGACTGGCACCGACGCCGCCCTGCGCGGCTTCGATCTCTGCCTCGTCCAGGACGGCAAGATCACCCTCAACGAAGTCTACGTCCACATGATGCCCGGATAATTTCTGCCCATGCCCCTGATTCGCCTCTGCCTAGCCGTTTCCGCCCTACTCCTCGCCGCCTGCGCCTCAGCCCCGCCGCCCACACCTGACCTGCGCGTCTCGGGTAATCGTCTCTTCATCGCTGCCGAGATCAACGGCCAGCCCGTTGAAGCCCTGCTCGATTCCGGCGCCGAGATGACCCTGCTGGATGCTGGCGCTGCGGCCCGCCTCGGCCTCAGCACGGCGGGCTCCGGCGATGTCCGCGGCTCCGGCGCCGCAACGGAAGAAGTCACTTTCGCCGAAGGCCTCACCACGCGCGCCGCCGGCGTCACGCTCGAAAACCAGATGGCCGCCGTCCTCGACCTCACAGACATCTCTTCCCGCGTCGTCGGCGAACCCGTCGCCGCGATCCTTGGGCGCGAAATCTTCGACGCCGCCCGGTTCTTTCTCGACATCGAGACTGGGACCTTCCGCACGGCGGATGACACGACCCTCGACGGCGCCGTTCGCCTCCCCCTCACCGACGCCATGGGTATCAAGCAGGTCCCCATCCGCATCGAAGGCCAGCCGGAAATCCTCGCCGATTTTGACCTCGGCAATGGCAGCCGCGTCCTGATCAGTGAAGCCTTCGCTGGCCGCGCCGGGCTGCTGGAGCCCGCCCGCATCATCGGCAGCGAATCCGGCGGCGGCAACGGGGGCCCAATTACCCGCCAGCTCGTCACCCTCGAAACCCTCGAGATCGCAGGGCACACTCTGCGCAAGGTCGAGGTCGCCATCGATCCCTCGCCCGACGCGCCGGACGCCAATGTCGGCGTCTCGGTCCTGCGCCGGTTCGACCTTCTGATCGATTTTCCCGGCGGCGGCGTCTGGCTGCGGCCTCGCGCCGGTTAATGCGCCATTAACCCGAAACCACCGATTCTCCGCGCGCTCCGCACTGTCGCGGGCAGGACGTGATGGGTGACATGTTTCTATTCGACTGGTTCATTTTCGGCTGGCATGTCTGGCGCGGCGAAACCGGCCAGCGCTACCGCTTCAAGATCACGTTGACCCGCAAGGGCATCCCCGAAGGCAGCGGCATCTACATCTTCGTGCGCCGCCGCTTCGGCTTCTTCCTTTCGCCGCTCTATATTGGCAAGGCGACCGACTTCCGCTCCCGCCTGTATGGCCACGAGCGGTGGTGGGAAGCCTGGTGGAAACGCGGCGCCACCGAACGTCACGTCCTCGTCGTGCGCACCGCCGCCGACCGCGCCCGCATCGAGGAAGACCTCATCCGCCGCTACCAGCCGCGCATGAACAACATCCTCGTGCCCCGCCACGAACTTGACCTGCCCTCCAACCGCCGCCTGCGGGCCGAATGGCGCTTCCGCCAATGGCTGAAGAACATTTTCCGCCTCCCCTTCGGCGGCGGAAACCGGATGGCCTGAACCAGTTCTGGAAATTCCGGCGCCCAAGGACGATAACAGAGCGGCAGTGCAGAACAAAAAGTGAGAATGAATGGGAAAGTCTGAGAGACATTCGCCATCGCCTGTAGGCTGATTGCGTCGGGGTTCTGCAGGTCAGGAGAGGTCAGAGGCAGGTCTTGTGCCTAGAAATCCAGACCCCTCAAGCCGCTTTAGAATACTTCCCAAATCCATTCCGCCTCACCTCAGTGCACGGAGTTATACTCCCCGTATGATCTCACAGCAAACTTCCAGACTTTAAAACGCCTGACCTCCCATTTCATGGGAGAGGCAGCGAGGGACAAGCGGTTGCACTGCAATCGTCCCGAGCAGGCCCAAGTCAGGAGCTCGAGGGAGGTGAAGGGCTTGCCCCACCCTTGCCCGCTGCCCCGCCGCATGGCACATCACGGCCCCATGCCCGATACGCTTCCCGCCCTCCCCAGCCTGTTTGCCAATGCGCCGGATTCCGTCAGCTTCAAGAAGCTGCGCAAACGCCTGGTGCGCGGCGCGCTCGAGGTCATCGATACCTATGGCCTGCTCGACCGGCGCGCCATCGAGGCGGGCGAAAAGCCCCGCCCGAAATGGCTTGTCTGCCTCTCCGGCGGCAAGGATTCCTACGGCCTCCTCGCCGTGCTTATGGACCTGCAATGGCAAGGCGCGCTGCCGGTCGATCTCATCGCCTGCAATCTCGACCAGGGCCAGCCGGGCTTTCCGAAACACGTTCTGCCGGAGTGGCTCGCCGCCGCCGGTGTGCCACACCGGATCATTACCGAGGACACCTATTCCATCGTCACCGAAAAACTTGACGCGGGCCGCACCTATTGCTCGCTTTGCTCGCGCCTGCGCCGCGGCATCCTCTACCGCGTCGCCCGCGAGGAAGACTGCGAGGCCATCGTGCTCGGCCATCACCGCGATGATGCGCTCGAAACCTTCATGATGAACCTCGTCCACGGCGGCCGCCTCGCCGCGATGCCGCCGAAGCTTGTCAACGATGAAGGCGACGTCATGGTCTTCCGCCCACTGATCACTTCGGCCGAAGCGGACCTTGCGAAGTTCGCCGAAGCGATGGCCTTCCCGATCATCCCCTGCAATCTCTGCGGCAGCCAGGACGGGCTGCAACGTGTCGCGATGAAACACCTGCTCGACGAGTGGGAACGCAAGAAGCCCGGCGTGCGCCAGACCATGGCCCGCGCCCTCGCGAATGTCCGCCCCAGCCACCTTCACGATGGGCGCATCTTCGACTTCGCCGGCCTCGCTCGCGGTGCCAGCGGCGAAGACGATCCGAACGTACCTCTCTAGGGCCGAGCGATCCCCGTTACTTCGGAAATCCAGTCCGCATACGGCTCAATACGCATATATACGCCCGGACTTCCCTCGCGCGCGCAGCCGAGTCCCCAGCTGACCACACCCACCTGCACCGGCACGCCGCCCGCACCATAGGCCGCCAGCGGCCCGCCGCTGTCGCCTTGGCACGAATCCACCCCGCGCGCACCGGCGCAGATCTGTGTTGCGGCATCGATCGAAACGTCCGGATAGACCGTCTGCAAGCCGAGATGAGTGATCAGTTCAGAGATCTGAGCCCGGCACAATGACGCCGCCACCATCGGCACAGGCGCCTCTTGCAGGGTCAGGCTCGGCGCCCGCACACGCCGGCCGGTCGCGCTCAGCCCTTCCGCACTGGGCGCCGTCTCCGCAGTCCTTCCGAAGCCGGCCGCCACAACGAACGCATACGGATCATCCATGCCGCGCGCCGCGCCGGTAAGTCCGTCCACCTGCATCACCGGCCCCGTCCAGCGACC
>JBGTKN010000206.1:0-4867 GCA_041744615.1 Hyphomonas sp.
GCCCGCCTGCCGGACGGCGCCCGGTGCCTGCGCCTGGATGAAGCCGGCGACAACCTCTCGTCCACCGAACTCGCCCGCCGTCTCGCCCTCTGGCGCGATGACGGCCTGCGCGATACGGTCTTCCTGATTGGCGGCGCCGAAGGGTTTTCGCCCGATGTCCGCCGTCTCGTCCCTGCAACGCTTGCCTTCGGCGCCCAGACCTGGCCGCACCGGCTGGTCCGCGCGATGCTTGCCGAACAGGTCTACCGTGCCCTGACGATTCTCGCGGGCACACCTTACCATAAAGCCTGAGGCCTGTTCGCCCGGAAGGGAGGGGTGGGCCCCGGCGGTCAGGGGGGAGGAAAGCCGGGGCCCGTAGATGGACAAGCGGCGCTTGCCCGAAGGCCGGCTGCCTGCTTCATCATGACCTTTCTACGCAGCCGGGCCATCCTGGATCACTCCGCGTGCAAAATTCCTGACCTGTTGCAGGCCGGGGGGAAGGCGCCTTAAGGAGAAGTGTAAAGCAGGAGTCGGGGCCCATGCGGATCAGCGGAATGTGGCGCATCTACGGGCCGGTCATCGCGATTGCATTGGCGGGTTTTCTGGCTGCCCTGTTCCTGATGGATCCGGCCCCCCCTCAGAAGATCCGGTTCGGTGCCGGCGCTCCCGGCGGCGCCTATCATGCCTATGCCGAGCGCTATCGGCGTCTCCTGGCCGAGCAGGGTGTGGAGGTTGAACTCGTCGATACCGCCGGCTCGATCGACAATCTGCGACTTCTGGAAGACGGGTTCATCGATGCGGCGCTCGTGCAGGGCGGCCTGACCGGGGTTTCGGAGGAGAAATCCCTGCGCTCGCTGGGCGGCCTGTTCGAGGAGCCGTTCTGGGTCTTCGTACGCGCCGGTGTTGCGGCGCGCGACTTTGGTGATCTCAAGGGCTCGCGCCTGTCGATCGGCCCTGATGGGTCGGGTACCCGCGCGCTCGCCTCCGCTTTGCAGACTGCTTATGGCGGCGACTGGGCGGCAACCGCCCGGCTCGGCCTGCCCACAAGCGAGGCCGAAGCCGCCCTTCGGACCGGAGAAATCGACGCTGCCGCCTTCGCCGCTTCGCCGGATGCCCCTTATGTTCAGGCGCTGCTTCGGGCCGAAGGCATTCGCCTGCTGCCGTTCGAGCGCGCTGAAGCAATTGCGCGCCGCGGGGACGGCCTCTCTTCCGCCGTCCTCCTGCGCGGTGTGGCCGATATCGGCGCCGATATTCCGGCGCAGGACGTGCCTCTGGTCGCCGCCGTCGCGCAGCTCGTCGTGCGCGGCGATGTGCATCCGGCGATCGAAGCTGTGCTGCTGGACGCGGCGCTGGCAATCCATTCCGAAAAGAGTGAGTTCTCGCCTGCAGGCCGGTTTCCGAACGCCGAGAACACAGACCTTCCTGTCAGCAAGCAGACGACTCGTTTCTACCGCGACGGCCCGTCGTTCCTGCGCCGATATTTTTCCTTCAGCGTCGCCAACTTCCTCGACCGGGCCTGGGTCCTTGCGATCCCGCTGCTGACACTGGCCTTCCCGCTGGTGCGCGCCGCGCCGCCGATTTACCGCTGGCGCGTCCGCCGCAGGATCTACATCTGGTACAAGGATCTACGCGCGCTCGAAGAAGAAGGCCGTGCGACGCCTGCCGGCGAGCCGCGCACCTCCGTGCTGAGCCGGCTTGAGCGGCTGCAGGTCGATATCGGCAAACTGGACGTGCCACTGTCCTACACCGACGACCTCTACAGGCTGCGCAGCCATGTCGAGTTCGTAAAACAATTGCTCGGCAGCGGCGCCCGGCCCGTCACCCCGATCGCCTAGCTAGAGCAATCCGCTAGTCCGCGCGTCTACCATGAAGGTGCGCGAGACCGGCGCCTCCTTGCCGGAGGGCAGCACGAGCGAGACCTTGCCGCCCTGACGTTTCACGTCCCGCACGGCCGCCGCAGCGACCCACCAGGACCGGTGCACCTGCAATCCACCCGCGCCATCGAGTTCCCGGATCGCATCCGCAAGCCGCATCAGGATCAGTTCTTCGCCGACACTCGTGTGCACGCGCAGGTAATGGTCTTCGGACGAGACGGCATGAAGCTCCGCTTGCCGGAACTTCAGCGGCAGGCGTGACAGGAACATCTCGACGGGTCCGGCGCCTTCGGGCGCATCGGTGGGGGGCGGGGCGAGGATCGACTTGTCCGCCATGTAGCCGACGCCCGTCATGGCGGCGGAGATCACCCAGACGAAACCGAAGATGCTGGGCGCGTAGGACAGGGGAACCCGACGCCCCGTCAGGAAGGTTTCAACCGCGAACACCGCGCAGGTCACGCCTAAAGCGGCGGCAATCGACAAGAGGGCGAGATGGGCGGGCAAGGGCAGGTCCGGAAACCTTTGCTCCAGCCGGCGGCCCGCAAACTCAGCCATAGCCGCGCCAAGCGCTATCAGGCCGAACCAGTAGAGAAAGATCGCCCAGGCCGGAAAACCCGGCGTCGCGTTGAATGGGCCGACAAAAGACAGGAAAAGCGCGGCCGCCGCGAAGACGCCGGCCTCACGTATGCGCATTCGCCTGTTCTTTCGCGGACGCATGCTGGACGGGACCTCCTCATTTCGCGCTTCGTGAACGGTAATGGCGGCATTTCGCGTAGGATTCCAGCGTGATCACGTAGTTCTGGTGGCGGGGCCGGGAAGGGCCGGCGATGTGGATCAGGCCGGACGGGGCGCCGTCCAGAAACTGTCCACAAGTCCTCAGGAGTCCATACCGATGACCGCCCTTGCCGCTCCCCGCTCCACTTCCTCTTTTTCCTTCCGCCGTCTGCGCGAGCGGCATGGCAACAAGTTGCTCGTGGCCGCCGCAATCGCCGGATATGCCTACGCCTCGCAAGCCATGCTCGCCGGGCAGGGCAGGGGGGCAGTGCAGCTCAGGATTGACCTCTCGCCGCTGCTCGAGGTCTCGCCGGTCCTGCAGGCGCACATCGCCGGCGCGCTGCTTTCCTTCGCCATCGGCACAGCGCTGCTGCTCGGCGTAAAGGGCCGCACCTTCCACCGCGTGCTTGGCTACACCTGGGTTGCCACCATGACCGTCACGGCCATCAGCTCGCTGTTTCTCACCGGCCTCAATGGTGACAGCTACAGCTTCATCCATCTCCTCTCAGGCTGGACCATCATCGTGCTGCCGATGGCACTCGCCGCCGCCCGCCGCCGGGACGTGGCGAAGCACCGCAAGGAAATGACTGGCCTTTTCTTCGGCGGCATGCTTATCGCCGGCCTGTTCAGCTTCCTGCCGGGCCGCCTCATGTGGCACCTATTCTTCACGGCATAAGGCACGATTGAAGCCTTACGGCTGTCGCAGAACACCGCTAGGAGTCTCCTCAGAGCCGGTAAGGCGCTGAGGAGGCATTCATGAAGAAAATCGCATCACTCGCAGTCCTGTCTGTGCTGGCCGCGTGCCAGTCGCCGGCAGAGCTGCCGCTGATTTCCGAACTTTCTGCACCCAGGAGTGCCGAAGAAGCACTCGAGCCCTATTACCGCTCGCTGCCGGAGGACTTCTATCCGCGCGCGCCCGCCGGCCTGCCGCTGCCGGATGCCGGCACAGCGCTCTCGCGAATCCTCGTCGCGTCCTGCCTGGATGAGGAAAAGCCCGACAGCGCCGCCATGCGCTCAATTGCGGGCGAGACGGCCGATTTATTCCTGATGATCGGCGACAATGTCTATGGCGACCGCGACGGCCGCGCCTATGTCAACAACCAGCCCGAGCTGGACGAGCTACGCGAGAGCTTCAGCGACCTCGCCGCGCGCGAGGATTTCCGCGCTGTTCGGGCGAAGTTCCCGATGATGGCGGCCTGGGACGACCATGATTACGGCGCCAATGATGCCGGCCGGGAATTTCCGTTCCGCCGCCTCGCCGAGCGCATCCATGAGCGTTTCTGGGGCCTCGAGAACGAGGATGTCGGGGCATATCCCGGCACCTACTATGCCCGCGCCTTCGGCCCCGAAGGCCAGCGCACCCAGATCATCGTGCTTGACACCCGCTTCTTCCGCTCGGCGCTGACGCCGACCGACGCGTGGGGCGAGAAGGGCAAGGAGCGCTACATCCCCTCCACCGATCCGGAACAGGACATGCTGGGCAATGACCAGTGGACGTGGCTCGAAAACCGCCTGCAGGACCCGGCAGACCTGCGCCTGATCGTCTCTTCGATCCAGGTCCTGCCAACCGACGGTCATGGCTATGAAGCCTGGGCGACAATGCCGCTGGAACAGCAACGCCTTTACCGCCTCGTGCGTGAGACCGAAGCTAACGGCGTCGTGTTCGTCTCCGGCGACCGCCATACGGCGTTCCTGTACAAAGACGACGCTGCTCTGCCTTATCCCGCTTACGAGATCACGGCCTCGTCTATGAATGTCTCCTTCGCGACCACCACGACCGAGATGGACCGCGCCCAGATCGGCGAAGGCTATCCGCCCGAAAACTACGGCGCCATCGGCATCGACTGGACGGCCGGAACCGTCAGCCTGGAGATCAAGTCGAATGCCGGCGAGACCGTCCGTCAGGCCACAGCCGCCTTCCGTTGATCCGGAACGCGCATGTCGGGCTACAGAAATGTGATCACCCTGATCCTTGCGATCTGCCTGATGCAGGCGGCCGCAAGTTTTCTGGGCGTGATCACGCCGGTCGGGCTGACCGAACTCGAGGCCGGTGAGACCCTTACCGGTCTGATCGGCGCGGTTTACTCGGCGGGCTTCATGGCCGGCGCCTGGGCCGGGCCCGCCTTGCTGGGCCGCTACAGCACGATCCGGCTTTACGCCGCCGCCGCCGCCATCACCGCCGTCTGCGCGCTTGCGATGGGCATGGTGCCCGGCATCACGGCCTGGGGCGCCGCGCGCGT
>JBGTKN010000207.1:0-1790 GCA_041744615.1 Hyphomonas sp.
TGCTGATCATTTAGAGTCTTAAGCCTTTCGATATCCGCCTCACGGTCCGCGATCCGCGTCTCGATTGCCCTCAGGCTGGCCCCAAGGCTCTTGAGCGTCCTTCCGTCCCGCACCTGTATCGCGGCTTGTAGGTCGGTTCGAAGCGCATCGAGATCGTCAGAAACGATGGCAGAGATCACGCCGCGCGCAACGGCGAGTTGCTTGGCCGCCGCGTCCTCTAAAGCGCGGTGCGTGTCGTCGCGCAGCTTATCAAGCTTCTCGGCGATTTGCGCGAAATGGGCGCTGACCGAGAGTCTTACAGTGACGAACAGGCCGAAAATAACAGCCAGAATAAGCGACACGTAGAGGCTTTGATCTTCTTTGAACGGGAAAGCATACCCGCAGCTCAGAAATTCGCCGGACCAGCCAAATGTTAGCCAGGCGAAGACATCGCTCAGGGCCTTGTTGGCTCGGCACAGCGCGTCATTTGCATCGAAGGACAAGGAGGGGACAAATGCGGCGACAAAAACGAGTGCCGCGCCGAGCTTCCCTGCCTGACGTAGAAGCAGACCCACCGATTTCAGGTTCTGGCGCAGGTTCAAATGTTCGGGGACTTTCTCGACCCTTGGCCAGGTCGTCACGCCTGTGCGCAGCCGCTCGGCGCTTACGAGTTCCGACGCTCTGCGACCCGCAAGGCCCGTGGAACGGTGCGCCCCTGATGGCAGCGGATCCGCATCCTGCGGCGCTGCGGCGTTGCCCAACACGTCGTCAGGCTGCAATTCGCGCAGTATGGCACGGCTTTCTCCGCGCACCACGGTCTCCAGGAACAGATCGGAGGCCAGCGCGAGGCGCGCGATCCCGTCCTCGCATTTGCGGCTGATGGCTTCAGCGATCAGGACCTGGACGCGCGGATGCGACTCCAGCGTTCTGCGGCGATCAATCACGCTTGCCAGTCCGCCGCTGGGCTCCGAAGAGGAGATCACCCAATTCCGCTCTCCGTCTCCGGGCTGACCCTTGTTGGTCCGCCTTGCGAAGAGGTGATCGCGCCACTTGCAGTGGCGGTCCCAGCGGTCCCCTTTGCGGCTGCCAGAACCCATGGTCGTACCATCAATCCCCGGGTAGGCGCCCGCACGCAATTCGCGGGTCATCACCTCGATCTCGTGGTCGATGATGCGCTGAAGCTCCTTACTGCTTGCCTTGAACAACGTATCCAGTCGCATGGCGAGATCGCCACCTCCGCGGGCCTCCTGCAGTGCCATCCGCTGGGCGATGACCTCTCGCTGACCGATGAGCGCGGTTTTCTCGGCCTCGAGGTCAGCCTTCGCGGGGGTCTTTGTCGTGTCGTGTCCCTGCACGACATCTTTCTTTGGGTTCACAGCGGCGAGCGCCTGCCGCATCTCGGCGCTCATCGAGCGAAGCTGCGCGCCGATAGGAACGAAGACGGTATCGGGCAGCTCCGTGGGCGAAGGCCCCAGTGCCTCGAGAATCTCAAGGTGAAGATGCTTTGGCGCCCGGTTTCGCGGGAGTGACAGCCGGACCTCGCACCGCAGCGCACCTATCGCCACCAACCGTTCCGTGAAAGCTTGGCGGGCCGCCTCGCGTTCCTCCCGCTGGCGCGCCGACGCGGGCAGGCCGTCGGCAAAGGCCCACTTGTCATGCAGGTCTAGGACGACGAGGCTGATGCCCGAAAGGCCGTCGCCGTCGGCCAGCAGCATCTCCGGCGTCAGGATCACGGGTGGGCCGCCGTCTTCCGTTTTGACGCCCGCCTCCCGCACCCTAGTCAGGGTTTTTTCCAAACCGTCCGAAGGTTT
>JBGTKN010000208.1:0-1775 GCA_041744615.1 Hyphomonas sp.
CGAAGGCAAGCTCGGCGGCTTCAGCGCCCCCGGCGGCGGGCGTACCAAGTCCGCGCTGCTCGCCCGCGAAGGCGTCCACTTCGACGGCGGCCAGCTCGCCCTGTTTGATTGAGCCCATTGCCGTCGAGGCCTTCGTACAAATATGGACATTCCCGGCAGGGAGAGGCAAAAGGGCCATCATGGACCGTTTGGAAAAACTCTGTATCGATAAAGGCCTCCGGATGACCGAGCCCCGGCGCATCATCGCGCGCGTGCTCTCGGTCGCCGATGATCACCCCGACGCCGAGGAACTGCACCGCCGCGCAAATTCCCTCGATGCCTCGATCTCGCTGGCCACCGTCTACCGCACCGTGAAACTGTTCGAGGACGCCGGCATAATCCAGGCGCATGATTTCCGGGACGGCCGCGCGCGCTATGAGGAAGTGCCCGAAGAGCACCACGATCACCTGATCAATGTGAAGACCGGCGCCGTCGTCGAGTTCCACTCCGCAGAGATCGAGAAGCTGCAGGAAGAGATCGCCCGAAAGCTCGGTTACCGGCTCGTCGATCACCGGCTCGAGCTCTACGGTGTTCCGATCAAGGAGGGGGAGTGATCCCCGCGCGCTCTATTCGTCCAGCACGACCTTGAAGATGCCGTCGAAATCCTTGCTGGCGACATAGAGATAGCCGTCCGGGCCCTGCTCTACATCGCGGATCGACATATTCGCTTCGCGCAACAGGTCTTCCTTTCCCACCACCTTGCCGCCTTCCAGATCGATCCGCACAAGGACGAGTCCGCTCGGCCCGTTCATGCCGCCCACGAACAGGTCGCCCTTCCAGCCCGGATAGACATCGCTGGTCAGCATCGTCAGGCCCGACGGCGCAATCGAAGGCACCCAGTAGGTCTCGGGATGGGTGATGCCATCACCGGCGGTCTGGTTGGTGATCACCGTGCCATCATAGTTCACGCCATAGGTCACCTTCGGCCAGCCATAGTTGGCGCCCCGGGTAATGATGTTCAGCTCGTCGCCGCCCTTGGGGCCGTGCTCGGTTTCCCACAGCGTTCCGGACACCGGGTCGTGATAAAGGCCCTGGGCATTGCGGTGGCCATAGGACCAGACCGCCGGATTGCCGTCTATACCATCGGCAAACGGATTATCCGACGGGATCGAGCCGTCAGGATTGATCCGGATGATCTTGCCATGCGTCGTCTTCGGGTCCTGGGCGAGGTCCATATACTTGTAGCCCTCGCCGATCGTGGCGAACAGCGTGCCGTCATTGGCGAAGGCGAAGCGCGAGCCGTAGTGATAGGTCGTGTCGCGCAGGTCCCCTAGGAACAATTCTTCCACTGCCTCCAGCGCCGCATGGTCGTCGCTCAGCCGGCCGCGCACGATGAGCGTCGAGTTGGCTTCCGGCGTGCCCGATGAGAGCGACACATAGACGAGCCGGTTGTCGGCAAAGCCGGGATCGAGTGCCACGTCGAGATAGCCGGCCTGGTCCTGCGTCAGAGCAGGGGGCAGCCCGCTGACCGGCGCCGGCATGCCCGCGCCCGAAGCCAGGAATTTCAATCCGCCCTCTTTCTCCGTGTACAGAAGCCCGCCATCGGCAAGAAAGGTCATGCCCCAGACCTGCTCTGCCTCGATCATCGGTTCGAGCTTGACCTTGATGTCGCTGAGCAGGATCGCCGCAGACGGCTCGCTCGGCTGCGAACAGGCGGCGAGCGCGGCGAGGACTGAAAGGGCGGGCAGGCGAGTGAAGGCTTTCATGGCGCGGCTCCAGTCTGAATTCGGTTGCCC
>JBGTKN010000209.1:0-1582 GCA_041744615.1 Hyphomonas sp.
CCGGCCATCTGCCCGCCGGCTTTCATGTCTTCGCGGAAACGTCGCATCAGACAGCGGCTCCAAACACCTTGCGGAGAAGATCGCTCGTGCGCGCCAATGGATTCTCCCGGATCTTCCTTTCCTCTTCGGCCACATAGAGGAAGATGCCGTCAAGCCCGAGCGCCACGGCATGCGACGTCAGGTCCGCCTGCAGGCTGGAGGTGGCCCCGCCGAGACCGGCGCTGCCGGCGAAAGATTCAAGCGCCGTGAAGGCGCCGGACCGGGCGAGCGCCGTGCGCACATGCGGCGTGAAAGCTGCCTTCAGCTGGGATTCCGTCCGGGTCCGGAGGAAGTCGGTGGCCGCCGAATTGCCACCGCGCAGGACGGCGAGCGCGTCCTCGATCGTCATGCTGCGCACAGCGCCGACGATCAGGCTGCGCGCTTCCGGCACGGCCGCTTCGGCGGCGCGGTTGAGGCGCAGTTCTAAATCATCGAGGGGGCCGCTGGCTCCGATCACGGCGAGATTCTTCTGGAGATCGCGGTAGGAATTCGGCAGCGGGATGCGCACGCGCGGGTCGCCGAAATAGCCGTTCTCGCGGCCGAGGCGGGTGGCGACGTTTCCCGTTCCGACAGTCAGCGCCTCGCGCAGGCCGGCATCGATCTCAGCGGCACTGAGCGCACCGCCCGGCTGGGTGAGGATGCCGCCGAGGACGGGGCCATAGGCGCCGGCCGATTCGCAGCCGGCGGGAAGGATCGCAAGAACCAGGGCCGCAAGGATTCCAGGTTTCATGCTTCAAACTCCCAGGTCCGTCCGGAAACGGTTATGCAACAGCCGCAGACCCTACAGGACGGAGTCCCGGAAATGAAGGGCATGCGCGCCCTATGGCTGTGTAAGTTTCGCCTTACCGGGATTTCATGCAAACCCTATTGACCACGGCTGTAGTCAATAATAAGACCACACCTGTAGTCATATACAGGTGGCAGATGACACAGATTTCCGCTTCCGAACTCGAAGTCATGGACGTGCTCTGGGCTAGCCCAGGGCTCGCTGCGAGCGATGTGCATGATGCGCTCGGTGACGGGCGCGACTGGAACGTGCGCACGGTGAAAACCTTCCTCGCTCGCCTCGTCGAGAAGGGCGCACTGACCACCGTCGAGGATGGCCGGCGCTACCTCTATTATCCGGCGATCAAGGAAGACGAATACAAGGCCGAGGCGGCCACGCAGTTCATCGACCGGGTATTCTCCGGCCGCGCCGCGCCGCTGGTCGCACACCTCGCCGATGCCCGCGGCCTGACCCATGACGACATTGCCGCA
This sequence comes from Hyphomonas sp., assembly GCA_041744615.1. Lineage (GTDB taxonomy): Bacteria > Pseudomonadota > Alphaproteobacteria > Caulobacterales > Hyphomonadaceae > Hyphomonas. The sequence goes on from JBGTKN010000209.1 coordinate 1,297, forward strand.
CTCGAAAAACTCCTGGGGGAGCTGAAGAAATGATCCACGCCATTCTGAACTCGGATTTCTCCCACGCGCTTGAAACGCTGCTGGCGGTCTCGGTGCTGATCCTCGTCGTGCTGATGCTGCGCCGCCCCGTAGCCCGCCAGTTCGGCGCCGGTGTGGTCTATCTGCTCTGGGCGGTCCCGGTCGCGCGTCTGTTCCTGCCGCCGTTGCCCACGCCTTTCTCGATCCTCGGGTTCGATCTCGGCGCCGCCCGTGCGCCGGAGGTGCTGGCCAGCGCGCCACCCGCCGA
>JBGTKN010000210.1:0-1919 GCA_041744615.1 Hyphomonas sp.
CATTGCCAGATGGAGGCGAGGGCCGTCCGCTGGCGGAGGAGTTCGGCGCGGTGAAAGTCCGCGAGGCTGGCAGCATGATCCAGCCGGCCAGCGTCCGGCGCGCCGGCCAGCGCGTGCAGCTTCCAGCAGACGTACAGCGTCCCGAGGATAATGAAGGCTGCGCCGGCTTGCACCATCGGCTCCGGAATTATGAAGACCATCCAGGCGAACACACCGATCACCAGCGCGGCGGCCGCGTATTCGATCCTGTTCCGGGTACGGATTTTTGACTGGAAGCGGGAGGCGCGCTGGCGCAATTGGGCGGCGGTCATGATGAAGGGTTCCTGTTGCTGCCTGGTCCAGAGGGCTTGGAGGGGATCGCGCTCAGACATTTTGGGTCTCCTTGAAATCATTCGCGAGCTGCAACTTGAGGCGGGAAATGCGGGTGGCGACGGCGCCGGGCGTCAGGCCGGTGATGTCTGCGATGGCTGCGGCGTCGAGGTCTTCGAGGTAAAGCGTGAGCAATTGCCGGTCCGGCGGCTTCAGGCGGCGGATCCAGGCGTTGAGCCGGTCCACGCCGTCGCGCTCTTCAAGCTGGCCGGCGAGGCTGTCGGCGCCCGCAAGCTCTCCCGCCGCATCGATGTCGATCGTGTCCCGCCTTGTGCGGCGTTCGCGGTCGACATGACTGGCGGCGGTGTTGTGGGCGACGCGGTAGGCCCAGGTGCGCAGGCTGCAGCGGCCGTCGAAACGGGCGAAGCTGCGCCAGAGGGCTAAGTGCATGTCCTGCAACAGGTCGCGGCGTCGCTCTTCGTTCGCCTCGGTTGCCCGGGCGAGGCGCTGCAGCGCGGGCCCGAAGGCTTCGGCGGCTTGGAAATAGAGCTGATCCTGATCAGGCGCGGGTTTCATGATCAGGTTAGTCCGGCGCGCGAGAGGTTTCTTACAAGGCCATCTGCGCGCAGAAGGCCGCTTCTATGGCGGCGGAGTCAACGCTATACGCCCCGCATGACCCGCGCCCTGACGATCCTCGGCATTGAAACCTCGTGCGACGAGACGGCCGCTGCCGTGCTGCGCTTCGAAGACGGCCGCGCCACGCTCCTGTCCGACATCATCCGCACGCAGCTCGAAGAGCACGCGCCCTATCAGGGCGTGGTCCCGGAGATTGCCGCCCGCGCGCATGCCGAACTCGCCGACCTCACCGTCGCGGCGGCCATGAAGGCGGCCGGCCTTGCCTATGCCGATCTTGATGGTGTCGCCGCCACGGCTGGTCCGGGCCTGATCGGCGGGGTGTTGGTGGGCCTGATGACCGGCAAGGCGATCGCCCAGGCCGCCGGCATTCCCTTCATCCCGGTCAACCATCTCGAGGGCCATGCGCTCTCCCCCCGCCTCGCCTCGGATTGTCCTTTCCCGTACCTTCTGCTGCTGGTCTCCGGCGGGCACTGCCAGTTCCTGGAAGTGCGCGGGCTGGGCAAGTACAAACGCCTCGGCTCAACCATCGACGATGCCGTCGGCGAAGCCTTCGACAAGGTCGCAAAGTTGATGGGCCTCGGTTTTCCGGGCGGGCCTGCCGTAGAGCGGTTGGCGCTTGGCGGGAACCCGAAAGCACATGAGTTTCCGCGCCCGCTGCTGAACCGGCCGGGTCTCGAGATGAGTTTCGCGGGGCTGAAATCAGCCGTCGCACGCGTCACCGGGGGCGCGGAGACAGACGCGGCCAAAGCAGACATCTGCGCGGGTTTCCAAGCGGCGATCTGCGATGTGCTGGCGGAGAAGTCCGCCCGCGCGCTGGCAGGGTTTGATCCGGGCACGAACGGCAAGCGGTTCGTGGTCGCTGGCGGCGTGGCCGCGAACAAGGCGATCCGCGCGGCGCTGGAGACGGCAGCGGCGGCCCACGGCGCGCAGCTGATCGCCCCTCCCCTTCGTCACTGTACGGACAATGCCGCGAT
>JBGTKN010000211.1:0-1750 GCA_041744615.1 Hyphomonas sp.
CGCCGCGCAGCGCGCTATGGCCGCGCCGGTCATCGACGGCCTGCCGCGCGGCTATCAACAGATGATCGGCAAACGGTTCAAGAACGGCGTCGAGCTTTCCGGCGGCGAATGGCAGAAGGTCGCTATCGCGCGTGCCTACATGCGCGGCGCCAATGTGCTGATCCTCGACGAGCCGACCGCGGCGCTGGACGCGCGTTCGGAGTTCGAAGTCTTCCTGCGCTTCAAGGAACTCAGCGAAGGCAAGACCGCCGTGCTGATCTCGCACCGTTTCTCATCGGTTCGCATGGCCGACCGGATCATGGTGCTGGCGCAAGGCGCCGTGGAAGCCATCGGCACACACGAGGAACTGCTTGCCCAGAAAGGGCGGTATGCGGAGCTGTTCGAGTTGCAGGCGGCGGGGTACCGCTAGAGCGCCAACTCAAGCTTCCCGTTACACAGCGCCGAATAGTCGTTCACCAGCGCCTCCGAGATCTGGCCCGGCTTGTAGCGGTTCGCGCCGATCTCGGCGACCGGCGTCAGCTCGGCCGCCGAGCCCGTGATGAAGCATTCGCTGAAAGTCGGCAACTCATTCGGGAAGATCGCGCGCTCCACGACTTCGATCTGCCGCGCTTTGGCGAGCGCAATCGTCGTCTGGCGCGTCAGACCGTTGAGGAAACAGTCCGGCGTCGGCGTGTGCAGCGCGCCGTCCCGCACGAAGAAGATGTTGGCGCCCGTCGCCTCGGCCACCTGGCCCCGATAGTCCAGCATCAGCGCGTCCTGGTAGCCGGCCTTCTCGGCGGCATGTTTCGACAGGGTGCAGATCATGTAGAGACCCGCCGCCTTGGCATCACAGGGCGCTGTATCCGGCGCCGGGCGGCGCCACTGGGCATGTGTCAGGCGGATGCCCTTCATCTTGTCGGCGAAGTAGTCGCCCCAGTGCCAGACGGCGACCGCCAGGTGAATCGTGTTGTTCTGGGCCGAGACGCCCATCATCTCCGAGCCGCGCCAGGCTATGGCGCGCACATAGGCGCTCTCGAGACCGGATTTCGCCAGCGCCTCGCGCTTGGCCTGCTCGACTTCCTCAACGCTGAACGGGATATCGAAGCCCATGATGCTGGCCGAATTGTGCAGGCGCTTCGAATGATCGAGCGAGCGGAAGATCTTGCCGCCATAGGCGCGTTCGCCCTCGAAGACCGCCGAGGCATAGTGCAGGGCGTGCGTCAGCACGTGCACCTTGGTGTCGCGCCAGGGTACAAACTGGCCGTCCATCCAGATGTATCCGTCTCGGTCATCATAGGGGATGGCAGCCATGGGAACGCTCCTCGCTTGAACTTTCTGCGTATTCAGGCTCATTTCCGACTTATGGCTCCCTCCGTCAACCTGAACCGGCCTTTCGACCCGAGACTGTTCCTGACCGATCAGGAGCTGGACCGGAGCGCAGGACTCCTGATTTCAGGCGCATCCGTGCTCGCCAAGGCGGCCGAGACCGCACGCAAAAAGGCCGGTTTGAGCAAGCCAGAGCTGCAGATTCTCATGGCCGCGCGCTACCGGCCGGGCCTGACGGTCAGCGAAATGCGAGGCACGCTCGGCATGACGGTGCCGACCTTTGCCCGGATCATCGGCAAGCTCGACGAGCGCGGCCTGATCGAACGTGCCCGCGAGACGGGCGACGCGCGCCGCCGCAAGCTAACCCTCTCGGACGCCGGAGTGACCCTGACCACGCCCATCGCCATCGAGGTGCGCGAGAAGTTGCGCCTCGCCTTCCGCGCCA
>JBGTKN010000212.1:0-1880 GCA_041744615.1 Hyphomonas sp.
CCCGTTGCGCCGGAGGTTGCCGAAGCCGCGCTGCCGCAGCGCGTCCTCCTGGTCGGCCTCGACGGCTTCCGCCCCGAAATGCTCGGCTGGGACGCGCCGAATCTCGCCGCTCTCGCCGCCAGAGGCGTGCGGGCCGAAGCGATGATCCCGGTGATGCCGAGCGTCACCTTCGTCAACTTCTACGCCATCGCCACCGGCCTCTATCCCGAGAATCACGGCATGGTCGCCAACTATCCCTATGACGCCGAAGCGAAGGAGCATTTCCAGCAGGCCACCGGCCCGACCGAAGAACGCTGGTGGCAGGGCGAGCCGATCTGGGTCACCGCCGAGAAGCAGGGCCTGAAGACCGCGATCATGTTCTGGCTCGGCTCGGAAGTCGCGCATGACGGCGTGCGCCCGCAGGTCTGGACGCCCTACCAGCACGAGAAGCCCTACCAGGAACGTATCGACGAAGTGCTCGCCTGGTATGATGTGCCGGACGCCGAGCGCCCCCGCTTCGCCGCTGTCTATTTCGACCGCGTCGATACCGTCACGCACTATACAGGTCCCAACTCGGACGCTGCGAAAACCGCCGTTACCGAAGTCGATGCTTATGCCGGCCAGCTGATCGCCGGCCTCTCGGAGAGGGGCCTCGCCGAGACCACCACGATCATCGTCGTTTCGGATCACGGCATGGCCTACACGCCGCCGGAACAGGTGCTCGATGTCGGCGAATTCATCGACCTCGATCAGCTCGTCGTCACCCAGTTCACCGGTCCTTATGGCGGCTCCGGCCATCCCTTCCTGCAGATCTACGGCGACGGCCCGGCGCTCGACGCCGCCTATGCCGGCCTCAAGGATTTCAGCGAACACATCAAGGTCTACCGCCGCGGCGAGATGCCCGCGCACTACCATTTCGACCACCCCACGCGCGGCCCGGACCTCTTCGCCGTCGCGGATCCCGGCTGGCTGATGCGCAGCACGAATGTCGGCGGCTGGCGCCCCCCGATCCCCGGCAACCACGGCTACGACAACCTGCACCCCAGCATGGCCGCCACCTTCCTCGCCGCCGGCCCGATTTTTCCGGAAGGGCAGGTCGCGGCGCCCTTCGAAAACGTCAACGTCTACGGCCTCATCGCCTGCGCGCTGGGCATCGTGCCGGCGGAGACGGACGGTGATCCCTCCGTCGTCGAACAGATCACGGACGGGCGGTGCCCGGCACCCCCCAACTAGCCCACCGCCCTGCACCCGCCAAACAAACCCGCGCTCATTCTGAGCGAAGTCGAAGAATGGGCCAGGCAGAGCTGAAATCTACAGCGCAGTCCGCGCCCAATCTGACTTCCGCGTCCCCCCTTCGCCCGCTAGTCTGCCGGTCTCGAAGGGGAGGGACTGCACCATGGCCAAACTCGTCTACGGCCTGAACATGTCCCTCGACGGCTACGTGAACCACGACGCCTTCGCGCCGGAGCCCGCGGTGTTCCGCCACTTCATCGAACAGGTCCGATACGAGACCGCCAGCGTCTATGGCCGCCGCATTTACGAGATCATGGCCTACTGGGACGAAGACCAGCCCGGCTGGGACGCGGCCGAGCGCGAATACGCCGAGGTCTGGCGCCAGCAACCCAAATACGTCGTCTCGCGCACGCTGAAATCCGTTGGCCCCAATGCGACGCTGATTTCAAATGATGTCGAAACCGAAATTCGCCGCCTAAAGGCCGAACTGGGCGGCGAAATGTCGATCACCGGCCCGGAGCTCGCACACAGCCTCACCCCCCTCATCGACGAATACCAGATCTACCTCCACCCCGCCGTGGTCGGCACCGGCAAACCCTTCTTCGCCGGCGCCCCACCACCCCTCCGCCTCAGGGCGAGCGACCGCATCGGCGACAGCGTGATCCGGC
>JBGTKN010000213.1:0-2369 GCA_041744615.1 Hyphomonas sp.
GCGCCGCTTTCCGATTTCATGCTGAGGGCGATACGCTTGCGGGCGGCGTCCACTTCCTTGACACGCACACGCACCACCTGCCCCGCGCGAACGACCGTGTGCGGATCTTTGACAAACGTGTCGGAAAGCTCCGAAATATGGACGAGGCCGTCCTGGTGGACGCCGATATCGACGAAGGCGCCGAAGGCGGTGACGTTGGTGACGACGCCTTCGAGGGACATGCCGGGCTTGAGGTCCGATATTTTCTCGATACCGTCCTTGAAGGTAGCGGTCTTGAATTCCGGGCGCGGATCGCGGCCCGGCTTTTCGAGCTCCTTCAGGATGTCGGCGACAGTCGGCTCGCCGAAAGTGGCGTCGGCATAATCGCGCGGTTTCAGCTTTGACAGGAAGGCCTTGTCGCCGACGAGGCTTTTAACGTCGCGGCCGGTTTTCTCAGAGATGCGCTCGACGACCTGGTAGGCTTCGGGGTGGACGCTGGAGCCGTCGAGCGGGTTCTTGGCATCGCGGATGCGCAGGAAACCGGCGGATTGCTCGAACGCTTTCGGCCCCATGCGCGGTACTTTTTTCAGCGCGGCGCGGGACTTGAAGGCGCCGTTTTCGTTCCGGAAGGCGACAATGTTTGAAGCGAGCGTTTCGTTGAGGCCGGAGACGCGGGCAAGCAGCGGGGCCGAGGCCGTGTTCACGTCGACGCCGACTGCGTTCACGCAGTCTTCAACGACGGCGGTGAGCGAATGCGACAGCGCGGACTGGTCAACATCGTGCTGGTACTGACCGACGCCGATAGCTTTTGGCTCAATCTTCACAAGCTCCGCGAGCGGATCTTGCAGGCGGCGGGCAATGGAGACGGCGCCGCGGATCGACACGTCTAAATCCGGGAACTCCTTCGCCGCGAGCTCCGAGGCCGAATACACCGAGGCGCCGGCTTCCGAGACCATAACGCGGGTGAGGCCGAGATCCGGCATCTTGCTTTCAAGCTCGGCGACGAGCTTGTCGGTCTCGCGGCTGGCGGTGCCGTTACCGACGCTCACGAGCTGGACCTTGTGCTTCTTGGCGAGCCTGGCGAGCGTCATCAGCGCGCCGGCCCAGTCGCGTCTCGGTTCGTGCGGATAGATCGTGTCGGTGTCCAGCACCTTGCCGGTGGCGTCCACCACTGCGATCTTGCACCCCGTGCGGATGCCGGGATCGATACCCATGACGGTTTTCGGCCCAGCCGGGGCAGCGAGCAGCAGGGCTTTGACGTTCTTGGAGAAGACGCTGATGGCCTCGCCGTCGGCGCGCTCCTTGACGCGGGCAAACAGGTCGTTTGTGCACGCGGGCGCGAGGCGGGTTTTCCAGGCAATCTCTGCTGTGTCGGCAAGCCAGGCATCGGCGGGCCTGCCCTTGCGGGCAAGGCCCGCCTTCGTCATCACGAGGCCGACCGCAGGGTGCGGGCGATCGTTCGGATGCGGAATATCCAGGCCGAGTTTGAGCACCCCTTCCTTCTCGCCGCGCAGCAGCGCGAGGAGACGATGCGAGGGAAGCTGCTCGATCGGCTGGTCGAAATCAAAGTAGTCTGAGAACTTGGCACCCTCTTCCGCCCTGCCCTTGGCGACGCTGGAGCGAACCTTGCCTTCGGCCCACATCTTCTCGCGCACGGCGCCGACGATTTCCGGCGTCTCGGCCAGCGTCTCGACGACGATATGGCGGGCGCCTTCGAGCGCCTCGTCCGCGGAGGCGACGCCTTTGGTTTTCGAGACGAACTTTGCGGCGATCTCGGCGGGGTTCAGGTTCGGATTGGCGAGAAGTTGTTCGGCGAGAGGGGCGAGGCCGGCTTCGCGGGCGATGGTCGCCTTGGTGCGGCGCTTCTGCTTGAAGGGCGCGTAGAGGTCCTCAAGCGCCACCTTTGTTTCGGCGGCGTTGATCTGCTTTTCCAGAGCGGGCGTGAGCTTACCCTGCTCGCGGATGGATTTGAGGACCGTTTCACGCCGCGCGTTCAGGTCGGTCAGATAGGTGAGACGGGCCGCGAGGTGGCGCAGCTGCGTATCGTCGAGGCCGCCCGTGCGCTCCTTCCGGTAGCGCGCGATAAACGGAACAGTGGCGCCTTCCCCGATCAGGTCGATTGCCGCAGTGACCTGTTTTTCCTCGACATTCAGTTCGCGGGCGATCAGGCGGGCTATCGAGACGGGGGCGGCGGACATGCGCGGAATTTCCTCTGGATGACGGTATTACGGGTATACACCCGGGACGCCATCATGTGAGGCCGCATGGTTCACAAAAGGTTTCTGCGCGGCCCTATTCGCCTGGCGGCAGCGGCGGCGGGAGGACAGAGAACACGAAGGCGGCGGCCTCCGCCTGGCGTTGCTCGAGTTCCAGCTGGGCACGGCGGTCGG
>JBGTKN010000214.1:0-4809 GCA_041744615.1 Hyphomonas sp.
GGTTTGGGCGGGGCCGCCGGAGCAGGCGCGGCAGGCTTGGGCGCAGGGACAGGGGACGGCGCCGCGCCTGGAAGCGTGGTTGCTGCAGCACCAGAGCGTTTTCCGAAAGCCATATCCCTACCCGATCCGTCGAACCCGGCCTACTTGCCCAGAAGTTTCTTGAGGAAAGATTTCTCTTCCGCCTGGATCGCCCGGCCTGTCAGCATGCTGGCGAGCTGGTCGATAGCCATTGATGATCTGGCAGCGGGCGAGGTCTCCGAGATCATTTGGCCATTGTTGGCTGCCATGCCGAACACTTCCGGTTCGAAGGGTACGATGATGTCGGGCTCGACGCCGATAGCCGCCGCGAAGTCCTTCACCGGGATCTCGGGCCGCTTCGGCACGCCGCACATGTTGAGGACAAGACGCGGCGCGTGGTCGTTGACGCGGTGTCCCTTGAGCTGGTCGATCATATTCTTGCCGTTGCGCAGCGACGCGAGATCGGGCTGGCAGACGATGATCACTTCATCGGACGCGATCAGCGTGTTGCGGACCCAGTGGCTCCAGGCATGTGGCAGGTCGAGCACCATATAGGGCACGTTGCGGCGCACGCTCTCGATCACCATCGAGTAGGACTCGTCCGGGATGTCGATGATCTGGTTGATGTTGGCCGGCGCCGTGAACAGCGAGAGACGTTCGGTGGCGCGGGCCAGCAGACGTTCGATCACCGCATTGTCGGCGCGTTCCGGCGCGAGCAGCGCGTCCGCGATTGTCTGCGGCGTGTCCTGGTTGAAGTCGAGCGCGGTCGTGCCGAATGACAGGTCAAGATCGACCAGCGTCGTGTTGACATGGGTGTTTTCGGCGAGCGCCCAGGCGAGGTTGTGGGCGATCGTGGAGGCCCCTACCCCGCCCTTTGCGCCGACCACCGAAATCTGCTTGCCGAGGAAAGGTGCATCGGGATCTGCGAACAGCGCCGAGATCGAGCGTATGATGTTCAGCGGCTGGAACGGCGGCACAAGATATTCAGAGACGCCGCGCGCCACGAGCTGGCGATACAGCGTGATGTCGTTGACGGCGCCGATGACCAGCACCTTCACATGATCATCGCAATGTTCTGCGAGCGTGTCGATTTCGTGCAGAACCTGGTTGGCCTGCGCGGAGGACTCGACCATCAGGAGGTTTGGCGTGGCGTTCGCGCGCAGATCTGCAACAGCTGCCGGAATGCCGCCCGGGATACACTCGACCGTCGCCCGGCCCATGCGGCGGTCGGCCGCGCAGAGCTGGACCAGTGCGCGCGTCTCCTCGCGCTCATAGAACAACTTGATCGAAATGGCCGGCAGCATCGCATCGCCGCCCGACTGCTCCAGCGGAGCGAAGGAGAACTGGGCCGCCTCGACGGGCTTTGCCGTGAAGTCGGATACGGACTGAACCGGTTGCGCCGGCGTATCGGCGAACGGGTTATCCTCGTCGAGATCGTTCGCCCCGATCAGAGCGTCTTCATTGAAGACATCTTCGAACTCCGTGCCGAAGTCGTCCTCGAAAAGTGCCGTTTCCTTACCCATGATACGCATAACTCCCTTTGCCGGACAGGCCGGCCTAATTCACAGCGTCAGACACGGTGCCCGATTCCTGGGGGCTCCGGGTCGCCGCGGTCGGTTCGCCCAGACGAAACTTCTCGAGAATGACCTCGCGGCGGGCCGCGTTACCGCCTTCGAGCGGCCGGCTGCCGAGAAGATCAGCCGGATCGGCGATCATGGCGGCGAGATTGGTTCGCACCGAACATCCGAGAGTCGGCAGATTGTTGTTCGATGCCACGTCGCTGAAATCGAGCGTCGACTTGGAGGCGCAGGCCGGAGCGACCGCATCATAGACCTGGAAGGCCAGGATCATCGGCTGCGCATAGGCTTCACCCGCGCCATGCGCCGAACCGGTGATCTCGTCATACTGGATCCCCTTCTCCCAGGCGATTGCGCGCGCTTCCGCAATCGCGGTCACCGCGAGCTGCGGATTGGCGCTGGCAGCCGGAAGGGACATGACCAGCGGTCCGTGTCCCTTCTGGGCATAGGCGCCGACGAAGGTGCGGATGCGGGACCGGTCGCCGTCCGACAACTCGCCCGCTTCGGGATGCAACGAGACTTCGAGAAACTCTGTGCGCTTGGTAACGCCGATCTCGTTTCGGCTTAGGGCGGTGCCTTCAAGATAGTTCGCGGAGATCGCTGTTGGCGCAGCGCTCGCGCAGGCGCCGAGGGTCAACAGGCCGGCGCCGAGGGCCAGCAACGAAAGGTTTGGCTTCGAGACGATGGTCATTCCTGTGTCCCCTACTCTTCCATGAAGCCCACGGGGGCCCGGTAATCGTCTGCTTTGACGGGCGCGCCATCGCGGCCGTATGTTTCGTTGAGCTTTCCGAAGAAGATCGTCTTGGAATCCGACGCGTTGGCATAACCGTCCGCCGGTGTGCGCATCGCCGACTTGGTCGTCGGATTGACAAGATAGGGCGTGACGATGATCACGAGTTCGGTTTCTTCGGAGATGAAGTCGCGTGACTGGAACAAGGCGCCAAGGATCGGCAGCTTCTTCAGGCCGGGAACCTGGTCGAGGTTCTGGCGGTCCTTCACCGAGATCAGACCGGCCATCATCATTGACCCGCCGGATGGCAGCTCAATGGTCGATTCTGCGCGGCGAACCGTGAGACCCGGCAGCGTGACGCCCTCGACCTGGATGACATTGCCGTCCCCGTCGACGACGGTCTGGCGCTGGCCCTGGAAGGCGCCCTGCGAAGTCAGTTCGGAGACTTCCGTCGACACTTTCAGCGAGATGCGGCCTTCCGACAAGACGATCGGCGTGAAGCCGAGGCCGACACCGTAAGGCTTGAACTCGACCGTGATGCGGCCCTGGTTGTCCTGCCCCACCGGGACCGGGAACTCGCCGCCTGCGAGGAACTTGGCACTCTCGCCCGACATCGCGACCATGTTCGGCTCGGCCAGCGTCTTCACGACACCGATCCGTTCGAGAGCGTTGATCGCGGCGCCCGCACGGGACTGGAAGCTGGTACCGTTATAGTTAGTGTAACCGAGATCGGCGCCGATGCCGCCGAGCGAGCGGCCCTGGATCGGAAAGCCGAGCCCGCTTGTGATCTCCGCAGCTGTCGAGAAAGGCGGGCTGAGAAGGCCCGATTCAAAGTTGCCCCAGCTCGGCGTCGCGGACAGGTTGATGCCGAGTTGCTTGATGATGTTACGCTGCATCTCGACGATGCGCACTTCGAGCAGCACTTGATCGGGGGCGAGAATGCTCAGCATATTGACGATCTGCGGTGCATCTTCGCCGGTCGGGAAGTAGGCAGCTACGAGCCGGCGGACTTGGTCCGACTGGGCAAGGCTGTCGACGGATCCCGTCAACACGATACTGCCGTTCAGGCTTTCCAGTTCGACACGCGCCTCGGGAACATGCCGGACGATGGTCGTCTTGAGCGCGGTCATGTCGGTTTCGACATGCAGCGAGAGGTCGAGCAACGTCCGGCCTGCGCGGTCAAAGATGAGCGCGCTGGTCTGGCCGTAACGGACACCGCGGAAGATGATTCGCTGCGATGTCTGGACAACCGCATCGGCAATCTCGGGGTTGGCGATCACGACGTCGGCAGCCGGGGCTTCAAGCTCGATGATCACGGACTTGTTTACACCTACGGTGATGCTGCGTGAATTGTAGCTGTCGCCAGCGGCCGTAATTACCGTACCAATACCGTTCGGCGCTGTCTGCGCCGGAAGCGGCAATATTGGACCTGCGGCGATGACCGAAGTGACGGCAAGGACTCGGAGAATGCGCATGGTCAATTGCCTCCCACGCCGGCTGGCGACGGCTGGCCGTTTCGGATGATGGTGATGCCGGCACCTGCCCCGTCGCTGCCATCAAGCAGTTCGGTGCGAGGATTGCGGTCGGTGCCGCTGACCATCTGGTCCAGCGGGCGCAGCGCAAGCGAAACTTCGCCGCGGCGCATGGCCATGGCAACCAGTTCGGCTTCTTTCGGCGAGACCTCGATCGTCGCCGTGCTGCCGAGCCGGGCGGTTTCGCCTTCGGCGTTGGTGGCGAAGTTCTGGTCGATGGCCAGTATACGGACGTTCTTGATGATCGTCGTCGCAACCGTGCGCTCCGGGATGCCGCGCTGGGCATCCGCGCTCTGGTCGTAGGTCAGTATCAGATCGACGCGGTCGTTCGGAAGGATGAAGCCGCCAGAGGCTGATTCGGCCGAAATCTCGACCGAGACAGCTCTCATCTCGGGATCCATCATCGACGCAAGCAGACCCTGGTCGCCCTTGATCACGATCTTCTGCGGCAGCAGCGGCTCGCCCTTGTAGAGCGCGGCTTTCACGACGGCGCCGGTCAGCGTCTCGATCGAGGCAGGAGCGGTCGTCTGCACGTAATAGCCTTCGACCACATTTGCTTTGGGCCAGGGAGACCAGAGAAGGTCTTCAGCCTTGATCGTCTCGCCGATCGCGAAATCACGGGTAACGGTCAGGACATCAACTTCGGAGACTTCTTTCTCCTGGATGACCAGTTGGTCCCGGGTGACTGTCTGTGTCTGGATCTGAGGCTTGCTCAGCTGGAGGACCAGGAACGCGGCGCCTCCAGCGGCGGCAAGCGCCAAAAGAAGGATGATGATACGCATCGGCGACATCAGGCGCCACTCCTCTTACTCGAAGGCTCCAGGCCGCCGCAGGACGCGGCTAGCCTCTTCAATCCGTGCAAAATTCGCACGCTGCGCCTAAAGGAACGTTAACCGGGAAAACCGATCGCTTCATAAAATCGGGCAAGCAGGGGCGAAGCGCCTCCGGCCAG
>JBGTKN010000215.1:0-5566 GCA_041744615.1 Hyphomonas sp.
GTATCCTGTTCACCTCCGGCATGGACCGCCGCGTTAATCGCTCGGTCCAGCAGGTTGAAGATTCGATGGAGATCGACTGATGCGTGGCCGTAAAATCCGCAAGCCAGACGAGGCAAACGTCGACCTGACGCCGATGCTCGACGTCGTGTTCATCCTGCTGATCTTCTTCATCGTGACCTCGACATTTGCCCGGGAAGAGGCCATCGGCCTCGAACCGCCGCCGCCGCCGTCGCCGCCTGACGAAGAACAGGTCCAGGTGCCCGCGATCCTGATCCTGGTCGAGGAATCAAACCTGATCACGATCAATGGCCGTCCGACCGATATTAGCTCTGTCCGGGCGAACATCGAACGGGTTGTCGCAGAATCGCCTAATAGTTCGGTTATCATCCAAGCTCATCCCAAAGCGAAGAGCGGCGTGGTGGTGCAAATCCGGGATGAGGCCTACAACGCGGGCTTTACCGACCGCGTCAACATCCTCATCACGCAGATCTGATCGCAGAGGCGGTATATAATGGCACGTGCAAGACGAGAATACTCGGAGACCGGTAGCGAAATCGACCTCACGCCCATGCTGGACGTGGTGTTCATCCTGCTGATTTTCTTCATCGTGACCGCCCAGTTCATCAAGGAGCCTGGCGTACCGATCTCGCGTCCCGAAGTGGACAACAAATCGCAGGCCAAGCCGCTCGCCATCCTGATTGCGATCGACGCCAACAGCGATGTCTACATTGACAAGAAAAAGATCGCGCCCGCCGAAGTGGCGTTCACGATCAAGGACATGCGCCTCGACAACCCGCGCGGCGAGATCGTCATTCAAACGGATGTGAATGCCGACGCAGGCATAATGGTTGACGTAATGGAAGCTATCAACAAGATTGATGGTGACACGGTCATCAACATCTCGGCGAAAACGACCGGTTAAGGAGACAGGCGATGTTCAACAGTCCCTTCATGCGCATCCTGATCGCGACCGCGATCGCGATCCCGATCGTTCTGGCGATCTTTTTCCTGATGAACGCCCTGATTTCGGTCAAGGAGCTCAATCTCGAAACGGGTGAGCAACGGGTTCTGGCAGCGATCACGCCGCAGAAACAGGACTCCGATGTGCGTACCCGCCTGCGGGCCAAGCCGCAGCGGATCGAGGCGGCTGCCAAGCCGCCGCCGCCGCCGAAACAGTCGGCCACCAAGTCGAGCATCAACCTGCCCACGCCCCGGATCGACGGCGCCGTGCCGCAGAACCTGGATCTCGGCCGGATGAAATCGCTGGCCATCGACCCGGTCGCCGTGTCGGACCGGGACGCCCAGCCGATCCGCCCACCGACGCCGTCTTATCCGCAGCGCGCCCAGGAGCGCGGACTTTCGGGCAGCTGCGACGTGCGCTTCGACGTGGACACCCGCGGCAAGCCTTACAACGTCTCCGCCACGTGCACGGACTCCGTGTTCAAGACGGAAGCCGAGCGGGCCGTCGGCCGGGTGGAGTTTGCGCCGAAGATCGTGCGCGGCAAGGCTGTCGAGCGGCGCAACGTGGTCTACCCTCTGGAATTTAACATCCAGTAGGTCCGTTCAAGACCGGGCAGCTGCGATCAGCTGCCCGTCTTTCTCTACCCCGACGGCGGCGCAGATCGCCCGGCGGTATGGCTTAAGTGAGAGATTGCCGCTGCGAGGCGGTCAGGAGAGAGAATGATGCGACTGAAAGTTTTCCTCAAAGGCGCTGTTGCGGCCGGCATGCTCGGTCTGATGGGCGCAGGGTCTGCGCTGGCCCAGAGCTGCGCGGAGACTCAATTCAGCTCGAAAACCGGCCAGCTTTATCTTGAAGCCGAGCAAGCGGCGATTACCAACAAGGATTTCGATACCGCGCTGGCGAAGATCAACCAGCTGCGCGGCATGACGCTGAACTGCTATGAGGAAAGTGCGATCATCCGCATTTCCGCTTACATCAAGATCGAGAAAGGCGACCGTCAGGGCGCTATCCGGGATCTGCTCGATGCGATCAACAAGGGCTATGTCCCGCCCGCCGACATCGCGCAGACCTATTACAACATCGCGCAGATCTATCTTCAGATGGAAGATCTGAAGTCGTCGCTGGAATATATGAATCGCTGGATGACTTCTGGCGGCAAGCCGGACCGCACCCAGAAATGGCAGCTCGCCGTACTGAGCCAGCGCGCCAACAATAACCGCGAAGCGATCCGCTGGGCCGAAGAAGTGCGCCGCGAAGACGGCGCCAAGTTCGACCAGCAACTCTACGACCTGCTCGTCTTCCTCTACAATGACGTGGGTGATCAGGCCAAACTGGCCGAGGTGCTCGAAGCCCTCGTCGAGCGCAACCCGCAGGAACGCAAGTACTGGGACGCGATTGCCGGCAACTATTTCCAGGCCAACGAACAGCGCAAGGCGTTCGAGGTCCAGAAGGCCATGTATCTCTCCGGGCTGCTGAAGACCGAAGACGAGATCATGCGGATCGTGAACTTCTACAACCAGTTCAACGCGCCTTATTACGCTGCCAAGGTGCTCGAGAAGGAAATGAACGCCGGCCGGATCAAGAAGACGACCGAGCGGATGTCGCTTCTGGCCGACTTTTACCAGGTCGCCCGCGAGCATGAGAAAGCCATCCCGGTTATCCGCCAGGCGGCTGAGATGGGCGGCGGCGGCGCGATGTATGAGCGTCTCGGCGCGTCCTATAGCGAGCTGCAGAAGTGGAAAGAGACCGAAGACTCACTGCAGCGGGCACTCACCCTCGGCGGCGTAAAGGATCGCGGCACGATCTGGGTCCGGATCGGTCAGTCCCGGTTTGAGCGCGGCGACCGCGCGGGTGCCAAGGAAGCCTTCCGTCAGGCCGGCAACCAGGGTGGACGCGGCTGGCTGGACTTTATGAACTCCGAAGAAGAGACCAAGTCGGCACTTGTCTGTTTCGAAGTTCAGGCAGCGGTCATGAACCTCGTGAACGAGGACAAGATCTGCAAGAAGCTGCAGGGCCTCGGCGAGAACATGCCGGAAGGCTGCAAGACGATCCCGGACCGCTTGAAGGCTGGTCGCGCGAAGTTTGAAGCCACGCCGGAATGCCGGAACGCCCAGCCGGTCTGATACTGTTCGGAAATACGATACCAACGCAAAGCCCCGGACCAACGGTCCGGGGCTTTTTGCTTTAGGGCAGGTAGCAATCGGCAGCTGGACTCAAACAAAAACGCCGGCGGGTGAGGCCGGCGTTCTTCGATCTTGAGGGCTGATGCCTGCGCCGGTCAGCTCGGCTGCGAGGAAATGCCGAATGCGCTTGGTGTGGCTGACGGCGTGTTGAGGGTTTTGGCTTCACTGGCCGCGACCGGGCCAGTTTCGCGAAGCGGATCATCCGCATGCTTGACCTGGCCTTCAAACACGGCGTTCGACTGGATCTGCAGCGAGGCGTGCACAATATCGCCTTTAACGTGGGCGCCGGTCTCCAGCTCGACCTTGCGGGCGCGGATGGAGCCGCGGATCTTGCCCTTGACCTTGACGACCTCGGCTTTCACTTCGCCGGTGATCTGGCCTGAGGCGCCGATGGTGATATCGGTGGCGGTGACGTCGCCATCGACGATCCCGTCGATCTGGAGCGAGCCTTCCGAGGTGACCGAACCGTTGATCTTCATGTCAGCGCAAATGATCGAAGCGGCGCGCGCAGCGGTCTTCGTCGCTGCGCCCCGGACGGCGTCCTGGGCGGCCGTCACTTTTGGCGGCTCGACCGGTGGATGATCCGGGGTTTTGCTATTTTTTGTGAACATGTCGGCCTGCTTTCAGGAACTTGTTGGGGTCATACGGTTTACCATTGTACCACACTTCATAGTGAAGGTGATCTCCGGTACTGCGTCCCGTCGAACCCATGCGGCCGACCAGATCGCCAACTTTCACCGTATCACCTTTGGATACGGTGATCGACCTTAAGTGTCCGTAACGCGATTTGAAACCGTGGCCGTGATCGATTTCGACCAGCAGGCCGTAACCGGACCGCGCGCCGGCATAGCTGACCGAGCCCGGGCCGGTCGTCACGATCGGCGCATCGCGGTATGCGGCCATGTCGACGCCCATGTGAGGCGAGGGGCGTTTGGTGAAGGGGTCGACGCGAATCCCGTAGGGGCTGGTATAACGGAAAGGCACAGAAACCGGTTCGCCGAGCGGAAGGCTGTTGATCACCTTCTCGTAGTATTTCATTTCGGCGATCCGGGCACGGGCCTGGAAAATGCGGGTCATGAAGTCCTGGTCGCCAATCGACCAGCTGGAGCCGGAAGAGGTCAGGGCGCCCATCGAAACCTCAGGGCCGCCGACATTGCTGTTGGCCAGGAGATTGTCAGTGCCGACAGCGGTCAGCATCAGAACGCCCCGGGCCCGTTCGGCCCGCTCGGCGGCGTGATCTTCCATCCGGTCAAACAGGCGGTAGATGTCCTGCTCGATGGCTTTCGGGGTGCCGCGGGCTGCGGGCACGCTGAGACCGGCCATCATCAGGTATTCGTCGCGGGACTGGCGGCGGTCCGCCTCTTCGATGCTGGCCTCGACCAGAAGAGAGGCTCCGTCTCCCTCGAGGGCGGACATTTTCTGCCCGTCATCCTCGCGCATGTCATTGAGCAGTTCCTCAAGCGCTTTCTGCTTCTGTTCGAGGTCTGCAGTCTCCTTGGAGCGCTCTTCGAGCAGTGTGCGCTGGAGCGATTCGCGGGCGCGCAGGTCTTGGACCCAGCGCTCATACTTGGCGAGTTCCTTGCCTTCGCCGCCGGCGAGGGTGGTTTCTCCGCCGCCGAAAACGAAGCTGGCCGTTGCAAATACGGTCCAACCGGCAATGGCGGTAACGCCGGCTGCCATCATGGCCTGTTGCCAGGGAGATACCGAAATATACCGGACGGTGCCGCCACTGCGGTGGTAGATCTGGCGTTCCGGGAATGCGCGATCGAACGTCGCCTTGAGGTTCGAACTCCACTTCGCCATGCAAGCTACCTGTAAGCTGGAAACTTCTTATGTAGCGGCAGGATTCCCTGCAGCCGGCTTCCCATTCCCCGCGTCATACATACCCAATTCGCCCTGAGGTGAAACCCCCGACAGTCATATATTTCGGCAATGTTCGCAGTTGAGCGTAAACTTCTCATTAACTCGATGAAAGTTTCGGCAGGCGCGCGCACAATCCGGACAGGGGGAAAATCATCCGGCCAGTGCGGCCAGAACTTCCTCCGCATGCCCCTTGACCTTCACTTTAGGCCATACACGGACGATCTTCCCGTCCGGCCCTATCAGGAAGGTGCGCCGCGCCATGCCCATATAGGTCCGGCCGTACATGGATTTCTCCTCCCATGTGCCATAGGAATTGGAGACCTCCCCGGAAACGTCGCTGCCGAGCATGACCGTGAGGTTGTGCTTGAGGGCGAATTTCTCGTGCTTCGCGAGCGTGTCCCGCGAGACTCCGAGCACCGCTGCGCCGGCTTTCCGGAAGGCACCGGCATGCGCGGTG
This sequence comes from Hyphomonas sp., assembly GCA_041744615.1. GTDB lineage: Bacteria > Pseudomonadota > Alphaproteobacteria > Caulobacterales > Hyphomonadaceae > Hyphomonas. The sequence continues at coordinate 5,465 of JBGTKN010000215.1, forward strand.
AAATCCAGCGCCTCCTGGGTGCAGCCGGGCGTGTCGTCCTTGGGGTAGAAATAGAGCACGAGCGGGCTGCCCGCGAAGTCCTTCAGTCGCTTCGGGCCGGCG
>JBGTKN010000216.1:0-2561 GCA_041744615.1 Hyphomonas sp.
GGGCGCGGAAATCGTCTTGGCAGGCGCCGCTTCAGCTGCGACTTTCGCAGTCGCCGGCATCGATGCACCGATCCGCGCGATCACAGAGCCCGGCGTCACGCTGGCGCCCGGCGCGACCAGCAGTTCGAGGATGACGCCGTCAGCCGGCGACGGAACTTCGAGCGCGACCTTGTCGGTTTCGATCTCAGCGATGGTCTCGTCTTTCCTGACCTTCTCGCCGACCTTCTTGCTGAACGAGGCGATTGTGCCTTCGGCAACGCTCTCGCCCATCACGGGGACTTTGACATCGGTGACGCCCCCGGCCGGTGCAGCAGCAGACGCCGGTGCGGCCTTGGCGGGCGCAGGTGCAGGCGCAGCAGCCGCAGCGGGTTTCGCGGCCGGCGCAGGCTTCTCCGCAGTGGCCCCTGCCCCGTTGATCCGTCCAAGGAGGGCACCGATGCCCACCGTTTCGCCTTCCGGCACCGAGATGTCGGACAGAACGCCGTCCTCGCTGGCGGAGACTTCGACCGACACCTTGTCGGTTTCCAGTTCGACCAGCACGTCGTCTTTCTTCACCACGTCGCCCTTGGCTTTCAGCCAGCGGCCGACGGTGGCTTCCGTGACGCTTTCACCGAGAGTGGGAACAACAATGTCTGTCATGGGCGTAGTCCGAAGGGATTGCTGGAGGAAGGTCAGGACGCTGGGTTGCGGTCATCAACCGGATCAGGCGACAACGCGGTCTTGAGGAGCGATGCCTGCTCGGCCTGGTGCTTGGAGAGTAGGCCTGTGGCGGTGGCGGCGCTGGGCGGGCGGCCCGAATACTTCGGGCGCGGGTGGGCATAGCCGGCTTGCGCGGCGCACCATTCGATTTCGTCCCGGATGAAGGTCCAGCCGCCCATGTTGCGCGGCTCTTCCTGGCACCAGACGATCTCGGCCTGGGTGAAGCGTTTCAGTTCGGTGACCAGAGACTTGCGCGGCACCGGGTAGAATTGCTCGACGCGCAGCAGGTAGACATCGTCCGTACCCGCCGCTTCACGCGCCTCGAAGAGATCATAATAGACCTTGCCCGAGCAGAGCACCACGCGGCGGATCTTGTTGTCCTTGACGAGCTTGACCTTGCCTTCGCGGCCCGGTGTTTCGGCATCGTCCCAGAGGATGCGGTGGAAAGTCGACTTAGCGTTCAAGTCGTCGATGGTCGAGGTGGCCAGCTTGTGGCGCAGCAGCGATTTCGGCGTCATGATCACCAGCGGCTTGCGGAACTCGCGGTGGATCTGCCGGCGCAGGGCGTGGAAATAGTTTGACGGCGTCGTCAGGTTGCAGACCTGCATGTTGTCTTCGGCGCACATCTGCAGGAAGCGCTCAAGGCGGGCCGAGGAATGCTCCGGGCCCTGACCTTCATATCCATGCGGCAGCAGCATCACGAGGCCCGACATGCGCAGCCATTTGCGTTCGGCGCTCGAGATGAACTGGTCGAAATAGACCTGCGCGCCGTTCGAGAAGTCCCCGAACTGGGCTTCCCAAAGGGTCAGTGTATTTGGGTCGGCGAGCGAGTAGCCATACTCGTAGCCGAGCACCGCTTCCTCGGAGAGCAGCGAGTCGATCACTTCGTAAGGCGCCTGGCCGTCGCGGATGTTGTTCAGCGGCGTGTGGCGCTCGCCGGTCGTCTGGTCGACCATGTGGCTGTGACGCTGAACGAAGGTGCCGCGTCCGACATCCTGGCCGGAGAGGCGGACCGGGAAGCCTTCGTCGAGCAGACTGGCGAACGCGAGATGTTCGGCGCCGCCCCAGTCGATGTCCTTGCCGGAGTCATAGCTTTCGCGGCGGCGCGCGAGGACGCGCTCGACCGTCTTGTGGATGTCGACGCCCTCCGGCACGCGCGTGATGGCGTCGCCGAGTTCCTTCAGCTTCGCTTTCGCGACGCCCGTCTTGCCGCGCCGGTCATCGTCGATCGGCAGGCTGAAACCGGACCAGTGTCCTTCGAGCCAGTCGGCCTTGTTGGTCTTGAGGTCTTTCGCTGCCGCAAAGGCCTGCTCGAGGAAATCCTCGAACTCCCTGACCTGGGCTTCGACTTCCTCGGCGGTCAGCAAACCTTCGGAGACGAGGCGCTTGCCATAGATCTCGCGCGTCGACGGAAGGTCCTTGATGACCTTGTACATGACCGGCTGGGTCATCGTCGGATCGTCGCCCTCGTTGTGGCCGAAGCGGCGATAGCAGAACATGTCGATGACCACGTCCTTGCAGAATTTCTGCCGGTACTCGGTCGCCACCTTGGCGGCGTAGACGACAGCTTCCGGGTCGTCCCCGTTGACATGGAAGATCGGCGCCTGAACCATCAGCGCCACATCCGACGGATAGGGCGAGGAGCGCGAATACATCGGGCTTGTGGTGAAGCCGATCTGGTTATTGACGATAAAGTGGATTGTCCCGCCAGTGCGGTAGCCCTGCAGGCCTGAGAGGGCGAAGCATTCGGCCACCACGCCCTGCCCCGCGAAGGCGGCATCGCCGTGCAGCAGGAGGGGGAGCTTCTTCGAACGGTCGAGCTTGCCGGTCTGCTGGGATTCGGTGAACTGCTTGGCGCGCGT
>JBGTKN010000217.1:0-2778 GCA_041744615.1 Hyphomonas sp.
CCGGTATGGTCAGGATGGCCGTCTAGTAGGCGTACCGGCGCATCTCGCGGGCGAAGCGGCCGCGGGTTTCGTCCATCTTGTCCCGGATGATGCCGGGGATCAGGAACAGGTCCACGAGCCACCAGACGAAGCCGATAACGACAAAATATGACAGGATTTGTAGAATGGCTGTTCCAGGTTTGCCCAGGTAAAAGCGGTGCGCCGAGATGAAACCGAGAAAGAACCAGAGGAAATAGGCGGCGCCGGCGCTCTTTTTCTCGTTCGCGACGCGGCTTTCGATCAGGATCTGGTCTTCGGTCGTATACATGGCGGTCCCGGTGGGGCTCCTCATTCTTATCGATAAACAGATAATTCCTTTTGCTGGCCATTTAAAGGTCTGACCCGGAAAAATCCCCCCGGGGCCGTTGGGGAGGATTGCGCCAAAACGCGGAATAGGGCCTTTTGCTGGCGGGGAGGACACGGACATGAGAGCAGGATTGGCCGCGATCGTGGCATGGGCTCTGGCAACCGGCTGCGCCACCGCGCCGACGCCGGAAGCATCAGCAACCTCGCCCAAAGGCTACGTTATCGTCGAGATCGAAGTCACCCACCCGGACGCCTACGAAGGCTACAAGGCCGCAGCTGCGCCCTTGGTGGCGGCAGCAGGCGGCAAATATCTTGCGCGCGGCGGGAAGGCCGAAGGCCGCGAAGGTCCGCCTCCGAGGGGGCGCGTGGTGATCCTCGAGTATCCCAGTTTCGACGCGGCAAAGGCGTTCCTGGATTCGCCCGAGTATGCCGAGATCGTTCATCTACGGACGGACAGTACGGTTTCCCGGCTGATGATTGTCGAAGGGCTGGTGCCCTGATGGAGGAGGGACCGTCGCCATCGCCCGTACGGGCGCTTGATCCGTCACTGTATGGGCGGCCGGAGGTCTTCGCGCTGGAGCGTGAGACGGTATTTGCGAAGGCCTGGCGGCTGATCGGGCATGAGAACATGCTGAAGGCGGCCGGAGATTTCCTGACAGATGATCTGGCCGGGCGCTCCGTGCTGGCGGTGCGGGGCCAAAGCGGCGCAGTGCGCGCGTTCCACAATGTCTGCCCACATCGGGCAGGCCCGCTTGCTACGACACCGGACGGCCATTGCGACGGGGCGATCACCTGCGCCTACCATGGCTGGCGGTTTACATTCGAAGGGCGGTTGCAATCGGCGCGGGATTTTGGTGCGGCGGAGGGGTTTGATCCGCGCGAACATGGGCTGACGCCGGTGCGTATGGAGCTCTGGCGGGGTTTCCTGTTTGCCACGCTGAGCGATAAGGCGCCGCCGATTGCGAAGATGTTGGCGCCGGTTGATGCCTCATGGACGGATGAAACGGTTCAGCCCTTCGCGCTGCGGCGTTCGCACACAATCAGGTGCGACTGGAAGGCCTATGTCGAGAATTACCTCGAGGGCTACCATGTCCCGCTGATCCATCCGGGGCTCGACGCGGAGATCGATTCGGCGAAGTACACGGTGCACATGGAAGGCGAGATCGCCGTGCACCGCGCGCCGTCCCGCAAGTCGGACAACGTTTATTCGGGTTACTGGGCCTGGGCCTGGCCGTGGCTGGGAATCAATGTCTACGAGCACGGCGTGATGATGGAGCGCATCTCGCCGGTGGGACCGGAAGAGACACGGCTCGACTATCTCTATTTCTTCGATCCGGAGCGCGGCGGGGAACTGGCAGACATGCTGAAACTGTCGGATGCGGTGACGGCGGAGGATCTCGCGATGTGCGAGATTGTGCACCGGAACATCGTAAGCGGGGTCTACAAGGCAGGACCGCTTTCACCACGGCATGAAGGCGCGGTCGCCTGGTTCCAGGCGCGGCTGCGCCGGGATGCCGGATATCCTGCGTGAATCCCGAGACAAAGCAGATCGGACCGGTGCTCGCGATGGCGATTGTCGCGGGCAACATGATCGGGTCCGGCGTCTTCTTGTTGCCAGCGGTGCTGGCCTCGGTCGGTTCGGCAAGCCTCATCGCCTGGGGCGTGGCGGCGGTGATCGCAATAGCGCTGGCGCTGGTGTTCGCCTTGCTCGGTGCCCTGCGCAACGGAACGGAATCCCTGACCGATTATCCGGGTACCGCCTTTCATCCGGCGTTCGGGTTTGTTGTGTGGGCAGCTTACTGGGCGACCTGTTTTGTCGGCATCGTGGGTATTGCGGTCGTCGCGGTCGGCTATGGCGCCGCGATCTTCGGCGTCACGCTGGAGGCTGTGCCGCGCCTGATTGCAATCCTGGTAGTGCTCTGGTTCCTGGTCGGGTGTGCGCTGTTGGGGCCGCGCTTTGTCGGGCGGATGTCGTCGGCGACGCTGTTGATCGGTCTCGCGCCGATTGCTGTCGCCATCGTGATCGGGTTCGCGCGTTTCGATGCGGACGTTTTCGCCGCGTCGTGGAACGTGTCCGGCGCGCCGCTCTCGTCGGCGCTGCCGCCGACGCTGATCTCGATCTTCTGGGCGTTTCTCGGCCTTGAAAGTGCGAATGCGATTGCGGGCCGCGTGCGCCATCCGAAGCGCAACATCGCGATTGCGGCCGCAGGGGGCGTTTCAATTGCGGCAGTGGTCTATGCTCTGGCGACCACGGCGCTGTTTGGGTTGATGCCGGCGGCAGAGCTCGCAAAATCGTCGGCGCCGTTTGCGGATGTTATCAGCGCGGTGGCCGGGCCGGTCGCAGGTGTGCTGGTCGCCGGCGCCGCGTTTGCGCGAACGATCGGCTGCACGGCGAGCTGGATCCTGGTGGCCGGCGAGACGGGGCAGGCGGGC
>JBGTKN010000218.1:0-7549 GCA_041744615.1 Hyphomonas sp.
CGTCTTGCCGGGGTTGCGGTCCAGCATTTCGAGAATCGCCTTGGCAGCCGTCAGGCCGCAATCATAGCCGAGGCCGATCGGCGGGCGGAAGAAGAAGTGGCCGGACTTCTCGAAACCGGCGAGAGCGTCGAGCTCGTTGGTTCGCCGCTTGATGTAGGAATGTCCGGTCTTGTAATAATCGACTGTCGCTCCATTGGCCTTCAGCACCGGATCGGTCTTGTAAAGGCCGGTGGATTTCACATCAACGACGAACTTTGCGTTCGGATGATTTTTCGACAGGTCGCGCGCCAGCATCAGGCCGATCTTGTCGGCATAGATTTCGGCGCCGGTATTGTCGACCACGCCGCAGCGGTCTCCGTCCCCGTCAAAGCCAAGTGCGACATCGGCGCCGAGCTCGCGCACGGCTTCCGCCATGGCGTGCAGCATTTCAGCATCTTCCGGGTTCGGATTGTATTTCGGGAAAGTATTGTCGAGATTACAGTCCATTTCGATCACTTCGGCGCCCATCATCCGCAGGCAATCGCCGGCGAACGCGCCCGCGGTCCCGTTACCGCAGGCGGCGATGACGCGGATCGGCCGCGACAGGATAACGCCGTCGGCGATCGACTTGATGTATTTCTCGCGAATGCCGTCGATGCGGGTGATGCTGCCACCGGCACGCTCGACGAACCTTCCGCCCATGACGATTTCCTTCAGGCGCCCCATTTCTTCTGGGCCGAAGGTCAGCGGCCGGTCGGCGCCCATCTTCACCCCGGTCCAGCCGTTCTCGTTGTGGCTGGCGGTGACCATGGCGCAACAGGCTGCGTCAAGTTCGAACTGGCTCCAATAGACCATCGGCGAAAGAGCCAGGCCGACATCCAGCACTTCGCAGCCACCCGCGATCAGGCCGAGCGACAGCGCATTCTTGATCGGCTGGCTGATCGAGCGGAAGTCATGGCCGGTGACCACCTTGGGCGTTACGCCGAGCTCGTGGAACAAGGTTGCCATGCCGAGGCCGAGGGCTTGGACGCCGGTGAGGTTCAACTCGGCCGGCTTCTCGTGCCCGATCCCGTTGAACCACCAGCGCGCATCATACTCGCGGAAGCCGGTAGGCTTCACCAGGGGCAGAATCTCGAATTCGAGCGTGTTGGGGGCGATATCGGTGCGCGGTGTCGGCAGCATGTGTCTCTCCGTGAAACGGGTTGGGCGCGCTCCCGGACGGGGCGCGGCATCTTGCCGACACTTGTGCAGTTTTCGCGCCACAGGGGAAAGGGGCCGGGTGCGGCATACCTCACGAAAAGTTCAGAAATATCTTATTGCTTGTAGTATATAGAACTCTATCTGGCATTCCGGAAGCCCCCCCCCGGTGCGTAGTTCTCCGGCGCGCCGGGACGGCCTTCCCGAACCCCAGAGGAGACTTCAGAATGAACATGCGAATCGCGCTCATCGCGCTCGGCGCGGCCTCGACCGGCCTCGCCCTGCCCGCCGCCGCCCAGGAATGGTATGCGGGCGGATCGATCGGCTATCTCCTGCAGAAGGACAGCGCCAACACCGGTGCCACCGGTGCCTTCACGACTGGCAATGGCGAGCCCGTCATTCCGTTCGGCACCGCCATCGCCGCCGGCACGCCGTACGGCTGGAAAACCGAGTTTGACAATGGCTACACGCTCGCCGGCGAGTTTGGCGCGCGCTATGACAACGGCTTCCGCTCCGGAGTGGAACTCGTCTACAGCAAGGCAGACGTGGATACGCATTCCGGTGTGAATGTCGCCGGCACGGTGATCGACGGTGTCGATGCGGCCGTGCTGACCGGCTCAGCGTCCCAGCTTGGCGCCACGGTCGGCCAGGTCGTGGCATCGCCCAGCGGTGACCAGATCGAAACGACAAGCCTGTTTGCCAACCTCTACTACGACTTCAACCGCGACGGCCTGATCAGCCCCTATCTTGGGGCGGGCCTTGGCTATTCAGATGTGTCGGTGACATATCGCCCGTCGGGCGTCGGCATCATTGACGACAGCAAAGGCAAATTTGCCTACCAGCTGAAGGCAGGTGCGACGTGGTCAGTCAGTGCGCGGATCGATCTCTATGGTGAGGCGGCCTACCGCGCGACCGAAGATGTCGAGCTGCAGAACCAGCTGTTTCCGGGCACCCTGAACATCGAGAATACCCAGACCGTACTGAGTGTGGGCGCGCGCTACCGGTTCGGGTCGTAGAAGCGGGCGTCAGTTTCCGGCGTTGGCGCGCAGGAAACTGACGATCCAGCCGGCGAGGAGGCGGCGGTCGCATTCACCTTCGATTGACGTGACGGCGGCCGCGGCCCTCTCGTCCCCGAGCGCCGCGCGCCGGGCATTGTAAAGGGCGGCGGCATAGTCCGGTTCGAACTCCGGGTGGCACTGGAAGCTGATCGCCGGGCAATTCTCATAGTTGAGCCCGGCAAAGGGCGTGAAGTCCGACCTGGCAATGACTGAAGCGGACGGCGGGCGCACGACCACCTGGTCCTGGTGGCTGACCGCGACGCTGAGCGTGGGCGGGCAAGGGGCTCCGCTCCAGTCCGGGCACTGAACAATCTCGTAGGTGTGGCGGCCGACGCCCCAACCCTTGTCGGATTTGACAACCTTGCCGCCGAGCGCCTCGCCCATGATCTGGTGGCCGAAACAGATGCCAACCTGCGGTGTACGGGCCGCGGCGGCGCTGCGGATGAATTCTTTCAGAGGCGCGATCCAGGGCTCCGGGTCGTACACGCCGGCAGGCGAGCCGGTGTAGAGGACGGCGTCCAGCGCGGCGGGATCGGGCAGCGCTTCGCCCCGGGCAACGGACACCGTCTCGCAGGCGATGGCGCCATCCGCCTGCGAGAGCATGCGGCGGAACATTTCCGGATAGTCGGGGAACTGCTCGCGGATCGCGGCGGGCACCTGCCCCGTCTCGACGATCGTCAGCTTCATCGCCTACTCCGCCGGCACTTCTTCGGCATCGATCCGCTCGGGTTGAACCAGGAAGCCGCCGGATTGGCGGGCCCAGAGGTCGGCATAAAGACCACCGGCCGCGACGAGCTCGTTATGCGTGCCCTGTTCTATAATCCGGCCCGCGTCCAGCACGACGAGGCGGTCCATCGCGGCGATGGTCGAGAGGCGGTGCGCGATGGCGATCACGGTCTTGCCTTCCATCAGCTCAAACAGGTGTTCCTGGATCGCGGCCTCGACTTCGGAGTCGAGCGCAGAGGTCGCCTCGTCGAGGATCAGAATCGGCGCGTCCTTAAGGAAGATGCGCGCGATGGCGATGCGCTGGCGCTGGCCGCCGGAGAGTTTGACGCCGCGCTCGCCCACATGCGCCTCGAGGCCGCGCCGGCCCTTGGCATCTTCGAGCACTTCAACGAAATCGCTGGCAGCGGCCTTACCGATGGCGATGCGGATTTCGTCATCTGTGGCGCCGGGGCGGCCATAGGCGATGTTCTCGCGGATGGAGCGGTGCAGCAAGGATGTGTCCTGCGTCACCACACCGATCTGTGCCCGGAGGGATTCCTGCGTGACTTGTCCGATGTCCTGGCCGTCCACGAGGATGCGGCCGCCTTCGGCGTCGTAGAAGCGCAGCAGCAGGTTGGTCAGCGTGGTCTTGCCCGCGCCAGAGCGGCCGACGAGGCCGATCTTCTCGCCAGGGCGGATCGCGAGGGACAGGCCTTCGATGACGCCGGCGCCCTTTCCATAGTGGAAGACGACATGTTCGAAACGGACATCCCCCTTGACGCGCGGCAGGGCCACGGCTCCCGGCGCATCGACTACGGCGACCGGTTTGTCCAGCATTTCCATGCCGTCATAGACAACGCCGATGTTCTCGAAGAGGCCGGCGACTTCCCACATGATCCATTGCGACATCGCCTTCATGCGCAGGGCAAGACCGACAGCCGCGGCGACCGCGCCTGCACCGACAATGTTGCCGGTCCAGAGCAGGATGCCCGAAGCGGCGATGAGGAAGACAAGCAGCGAATTGTTGAGATAGACGATGACGTTGAAGCCGGTGACGAGCCGCATCTGGCCGTGCACGGTTTCGAGGAAGCCGGACATCGAGTCCCGGGCATAGGTTTCCTCGCGGCCCGAATGGGCGAACAGCTTCACGGTCTGGATGTTCGTATACGAATCAACGATCCGGCCGGTCATGATCGAACGGGCATCGGCCTGTTTCTCGGCGATCTTCCCAAGGCGCGGCACGAAATACCACAGCAGGCAGGCATAGACCGCCAGCCAGAGGATCAGCGGCGCGGCGAGGCGCCAGTCGGCCGAGCCGATCAGCGCCAGCGCCGAGAAGAAATAGACCAGCACGAAGACGAAGACATCGAGGATCTTCATCACCACTTCGCGCACTGACAGCGCGGACTGCATCACCTTGGTGGCAACACGGCCCGCGAACTCGTTGCCGAAGAAGCCCATCGACTGGCCGAGCATCTGCCGGTGCATGCGCCAGCGCGCGCTCATGGGCACGTTGCCCATCAGGCCTTGGTAGACGATCAGCGCCTGCGCCAGCGTGGCGAGCGGCAGGCCTATCAGCAGGATGCCCGCCATCAGCGCAAGGCGTCCGCCTTCCCGCTCAATGAAGCCTTCGCGTTCAGCGGTCGACAACCAGTCGACGATGCCGCCTAGGAACCCAAACAACGCCACCTCGCCCACGGCGATCAGCGCCGTGAAGAAAGACATGGCGATCAGCCAGGGCGCGGCATCCTTTATGTAATGCCAGACGAACGCGCGGAATCCCTTCGGCGGAACGCCGGGACGGGTCTCCGGAAACGGATCGATACGGCGTTCAAAGAAGCGGAGCATGGCGCCGCACATGTGGCGCGGGAGATGCGAAAGAGCAAGGCGGGACCGGCCAAAGTACCCTCTCCCTGGAGACAGGGCAGAATCAATCAGTTGGCCGCCACCCAGGCCTTCACCTGCGCGTCGAGCACATCCAGCGGCACGGCGCCCTGGCCGAGCACGACGTCATGGAATTCCCGGATGTCGAATCGCTCGCCCAGCGCTGCTTCCGCTTCCGACCGCAGCGCCCGGATTTTCAGTTCGCCGATCTTGTAGGCGGTCGCCTGGCCGGGCCAGCCTATATAGCGGGTGACTTCGGTCTCGATGTTGAGCGGCGAAAGGGCGGAATTGTCGATGAAACAGGCCTCTGCCTCCGCGCGGGTCCAGCCATACCAGTGCAGGCCGGTATCGGCGACGAGACGGCAGGCGCGCCACATTTCGTAGGACAACGCGCCGAAGCGCTCATACGGCGTCTCGTAGATGCCCGCTTCGCCTGCGATGCGCTCGGCGTAGAGGCCCCAGCCTTCGCCGAAGGCGGTGGCGTAGTATTCCTGGCGGAAGCGCGGCTGGCCCTCCATTTCCTGCGCGAGGGAAATCTGCAGGTGGTGACCCGGCACCGCCTCGTGCGCCGAAAGCGCTGGGAGTTCGTAAAGTGGACGCTGCTCCAGCGCATAGGTATTGACGAGGTAGCTGCCCTTGCGGCCCTCGGCCGGATCGCCCTGGGAGTACCGGCCGGTTGTGTATCCGGGCGCAATCGAGAGCGGAACAGGATCGACCGTGTAGCCGAGCTTCGGCAAGGCGTTGAACCAGAGCGGAAGGATGACGTCGATCCGGTCGGTGATCTCCCTGGCCTTGTCCATCAGTTCGGTATCGGACTGGGCATAGAATTGCGGATCGGTACGCAGGAAGGCCTGGAATTCGGCGAAGGTACCGGTGAAGCCGGTTTCCGCCAAAACTCCGTCCATTTCGGCGCGGATACGGGCAACTTCGGTGAGGCCGATTGCGTGGATTTCCTCGGGCGTGTAGCCGGCGCCGGCGGTGTGGCCGTCAACTGCAGCTGCATAGGCCTCGCGGCCACCCGGCAGACCCGCAATTCCGGCCTGCGGGCGCGCAGCGGGGGCATAGGCCAGATCGATGAACCGGGCGGTATCACGGTAGGCTGCTATCGCCGCGGCAACGGCGGCCAACCCGTCCGCCTTAAGGCGCGCCGCAGACTCCGCGGGGATCGAGTCCGGCAGGGACAGGAACGGGGCGTACAGCTCGCTGGCCGCCGGATCTTCGACAATCTGGGCCTCGATCTGCGCGCGTGTGGTCGCGAGCGGGTCCTTGTTGGCGGTCCAGCCCGTAGTGATGCCGCGCGCCATGTTGATGCGGTTTTCGGCGAAGTATCTGGGTACATCATTCAGCCTCTGAACCCAGGCTTCGGCCTCACCCTCGCTACGTATTCGCAGGCGCAGCGCAGCAAACACTGGCGCCGCCTGGAAGCCCCAGTCGCCGGTAAACGGGATGCGCGCCGTATCGAGCTCTTCGGCTCGAATTTCCTCTACCAGCAGGCGTTTGAGAATCGCTGCGTCGACAAGCCGGGCCGTATCCGCCGCGTCGATTTCCTCGAGCAGTGCCCGGGCGGTCTGGGCCCGGCTGGCGACATCCTTCGGGCGGACATGGCCCCATCCGGTCGGCGCAGTGCCGGCCGCGCGCGCGGCTTCCGCCGGATCACCCGCCATGACATAGGACTCATAGGCTTCGATCAGCGGATCGAGCGGGTCGGCAAAGGCCGGCATGGAAAGGGCCAGGATGCCTGCCGCAAGGACAGTTCGTTTCATAATGTCGCTCTCGTCTTGGCTTGCGTTGACACGACCATAGAGGCGCCTAGAAGGCGAGGCCAAGTGTTTTCACGGCGCGCAAGGATCGACTTAATGTCCGGCACCCCCAAGGCTGATTCGCGGCCGCTTTCCCCTCACCTTCAAGTCTGGCGTTTCCACGCCACCATGCTGGCCTCGATCACCCACCGATTCACCGGCATGGGCCTGTATGGCGGTACGCTGCTGATCGCCGTCTGGCTGGTCGCGCTAGCCAGCGGTCCGGACGCTTATGCGACGGTCGAGGCGATCGCCTTCTCGATCCCCGGCCAGATCCTGCTCTTCCTTTGGGCCTTCGCCGTGCTGTTCCACTTCGCCAACGGCATCCGCCACCTCCTCTGGGATGGCCCCGGCCTCGGGTTCAATCCGAAGGTCGCGAGCCAGATCTCGATCTTCAATTACGCGTTCGCGCTGGTCGGGGCGATTGCCCTGATGGCCGCGGCCGTCCTCTCCTAAGGCGCGCCGCCATGTCCGACAGCAAGTTCGTCACCCCCAGCAAGATCACGCGCGGCCTTGGCGCCTCGAAGACCGGAACCAGCCACCATATCCGCCAGCGCGTGTCCGCGCTCGCCCTGATCGTTCTGGTGCCCTGGTTCCTGTTCTCGGTCATGAAGGCGGCGCTGGGCGGCTATGCCGAGGCGATGTCCTGGGTCAGCTCGCCGCTCAACGCGACGCTCCTTGTGCTGACGGCCGGCGCGGCCTTCTACCACATGCGCCTCGGTATGCAGGCGGTCATCGAAGACTACATTGGTAAGCCGGGCACGCGCGCCGCGCTCCTCATTCTCAACACCTTCTTCGCGGCCGCATTGTTCGTGGTCGTGGTGATGTCGGTGCTGCGCATCTGGACGGGCAGCTGAGGCGCAAGGCGAAAGACAGGGTAAAGATGAGCAACTACAACTGGATCGATCACACCTACGACGTCGTCGT
>JBGTKN010000219.1:0-3087 GCA_041744615.1 Hyphomonas sp.
GGGCCGATTGTGTTGAAAAACCCCTCGGCAATTTAGCCGAATTCTGATTCCCTCCTGGTTGTTCAGTCAGGCGCGGAGCGGTGCGATGATGGGTGAGCGGCGATCAGGTCAGGGCGCGCTGTTCTACGAGTTCAGTCTTGAGGCGCATGTCCCGGCTGATCACTTGTTGCGCAGGATCGACCAGCTGATCGATTTCTCCGAGGTGCGCGCGGAACTGGCCCCTTACTACAGCGCGGCGGGCCGGCCTTCGATCTGTCCCGAGTTGATGATCCGCATGCTGGTCGCCGGCTACTGTTTCGGCATTCGGTCCGAACGCCGCCTGTGCGATGAGGTTCATCTCAACCTGGCCTATCGCTGGTTCTGCCGGCTCGGGCTGGAGGGCGCCGTGCCGGACCATTCGACCTTTTCCAAGAACCGCCACGGCCGGTTCCGGGAAAGCGACATCTTCCGCAAGCTGTTCGATCAGGTCCTGCGCCTTTGCCTGTCTGCGGGCCTCGTTGGCGGTGAGGCCTTCGCCGTAGACGGCAGCCTGATCCAGGCCGACGCGGATCGCCGCAAGGGACCGAAAGGCGAAGAGGGCCTCGCGGCTGACAAGACCAGCCGTGCGATTGATGAGTATTTTGCGGTTCTTGATGATGCGGCTTTCGGGGCCGCGAGCGAGAAGACGCCGAAGTTCCTGTCAGAGACGGATCCGGCTGCGCGCTACACCGGCGCTCATAATGGACCGGCCTTCTACGCATACACGATCAACTATCTTATCGACACCGATCATGCGGTCATTGTCGACGTTGAGGCGACTACCGCTATCCGGCAGGCTGAGGTCACCGCCGCAAAACGCATGCTGCAACGGACGGAAGATCGCCACGGCCTCTCGTGTGAACGCCTTGCTGCAGACACCGCCTATGGTTCGGGACCGATGCTGGAATGGCTGGTGGAGGAGAAAGGGATCGAGCCGCATATCCCTGTCTTCGACAAGGGTGAGCGAAACGACGGGACCTTCTCACGCTCCGACTTTGCATATGATCCGGAGGCTGATCATTATACCTGTCCTTCAGGCAAGCAGCTGCGCCAGTTTAATCGAACGTTCAAGACCCAGCGCTCCGGCGTGACCAAGGCGGGCCAGAGACTTTACCGCGCAAGGAAAGCTGACTGTGACATCTGCCCTTTGAAAGGCAGGTGCTGTCCGGGGCAGCCAAATCGCAAGATCATCCGATCAATCCACGAAGCGTCGCGTGACGTTGCCCGGGACATCGCGAAGACCGAGGCCTATGTCCAATCCCGTCGCAAGCGGAAGAAGGTCGAGATGCTGTTTGCGCATCTCAAGCGCATCCTCGGAATGACTAAACTCCGCCTGAGGGGTCCAAATGGCGCCCGCGACGAGTTCCATCTCGCCGCTACGGCTCAGAACCTTCGCAAACTTGCCAAACTGGTTCCGGCTCCTGCGTGAGGAACGGGGAAGCCTCACTGCGGCCGCATCATGCCTTCGTAGATCAAGCCGACTTTTTCAACACAATCGGCCCTGAACAGCCGGTCAGGACCAAACCTGCGGCGAAAAATTTCCGCCTCGCTTTTTCGCCCTGACCACTCATAGGCCGTGGTACTGACGCTCGAGATTACTTCTTGCTGGCGAGCAGTTTTGCCGCATTCCTCGCGGCGGTCGTAGCAAGCTCTCGTCCCCCCATGTCCTTGCCTCCATTCGTGACGGCGAGCACGCCGGAACCTGAAGCAGGAAACAGAGCAACGACCGCAAACCACGCCCCATCCGATCCCTCATGATAATATACAGGGCCGGGTAACCCGGCGAATTTATCGCGCACGAACCAGCCCATTGAAACTGGAACACCAGGCGGAGGTGACTGCATCAATGAATAGGTCTCGGGTTTCAGCAGGGCGCCCTGACCATTCGCGCCCCGCAACTGATCTATGCAGAAGCGAGCCCAGTCATCGAGAGACAGATAAATGTTTCCCGCTGGCGCAAAAAAGTCAGGGTTCACATCGCGAGGAACTGCTATTCTTCCATCCCTGTGACCAGCGGGCTGTCCTGTCGGAGGGCGTCCAAAGCCAGCCGAGGTCATTCCAAGGGGCGTGAATACCTCCTCTTGCATCAAGGCTTCATACGATTTCTTGCTTGCTGTCTCGGCCATGAAAGCGGCGATCAGGAACCCGGTGTTTGAATAGCTGAATTTGCCGGCGCGTTTGACGGGCGCGTCCTGCAAAGCGCGAGCGATGTACGCCCTCCGCCGCTCGGTCAATGTGGCTGCGCTTTCGTTGTAGAAGACCGAATTGAGGGCTTCCTCGTCCCTGATATTCTCCGGAAGACCGGACGTGTGAGTCAGCAATTGCCGCAGTGTAATCGCCCGATACTCAGGCCGCACGTCGCCAGCCATATCGGGCAGGACGCCGCCGATCGTGGATTCCCAGGAGAGGACGCCGCGGTCCACAAGCCGAGCGACCATCACGGCCGTCATGGCCTTGCCATCAGAGCCGATGTTCCAGACATCGCTTCGAGAAACGGGTGCGGGGTCACTGAGGCTGCGCACCCCATGCACGGCCGCGTCGACGATTGCGTAGTCCTGAATGATCATGAGCCCCGCCCCAGGGGCTTCCTTTCCTGCGACAGCCTTGGAAAGGATCGCATCGAGATCATCTGCGAAGGCGGGCGCCGAGAAGACGCCGATGCAGATCACAAGCAGAACCGCCAATCGTGAAATCATCTACACCTCCCCGGTTTACCGAGCCGGAATGTAAGCTCGCAAATATGTCGCTTCCGGGGCGCTGGTTTCAGCGCTCTCCGGTAAACTGAGTCGCCCGATGATGTTCGATCTGGGGCAGTTCCGCCAACGCCCGGTCAGGATCATTTGCTCACTTTGGAGGGGACATTCACAGAGCTGGCCCGGTTGATCTGAACATAAGTCGGTCGGTGGATAAGTGAACCGTTGACCATTGCGAGCCGTGGTGCGGTCCTGCCGGCTCAATGACAGCTTCCGGCGATTTCCCGCCGGTTGCGGTTGCGGGCGATGCCCCCGCACGAGCCCGATTGGAGGCTAGGACAGGACGCCGGACAGCGTCGACCGGCCGCCGTCGAGC
>JBGTKN010000220.1:0-9126 GCA_041744615.1 Hyphomonas sp.
ATGGACGAGGCCGCGCCCAAGTTCGACATCTTCGTGACCGCGACCGGCAACAAGGATATCCTCACTGTGGACCATATGCGCGCGATGAAGGACATGGCGATCGTCTGCAACATCGGCCACTTCGACAACGAGATCCAGGTCGAAGGCCTGCGCAATTTCGTGTGGACGAATATCAAGCCGCAAGTCGACATGATCACCTTCCCCGATGGCAAGCGCATCCTGCTGCTGTCCGAAGGACGCCTCGTGAACCTCGGCAACGCCACCGGCCACCCGAGCTTTGTGATGTCCGCCTCATTCACCAACCAGACGCTTGCGCAGATCGAACTCCACGTGCGCGGCGACCAGTACGAGAACAAGGTCTACACGCTGCCCAAGCACCTCGACGAGAAAGTCGCGCGCCTTCACCTCGACAAGCTCGGCGTCAAACTCACCGAGCTTTCGGGTGAGCAGGCGAGCTATATCGGCGTCGAGACGACGGGCCCGTTCAAGCCGGAACACTACCGCTACTAAGGTTCCGGGGACGCGCGTGGCGCAGGGTTTCATCCTTACCCTTACCTGCCCGGACCGGGTCGGCATTGTCGCGCGCGTTGCGCTGCTCATGGAGGAGCATGACTGTTTCATCACGGCGTCCCGCACGTTCGGCGATGCCGGAACCGGTCGCTTCTTTGCCCGCCTGATGTTCACTCTGAACGGCGCAGGTGGCGGGGTCGATCCGGTGAATGCGGGGATGCGGGTGCTCGGCGAAGACTTGTCGGCGGACTGGAAAATCCGTCCGTCCTCGGAACGCATGAAGATCCTTCTGCTCGTCTCGAAATCGGATCACTGCGCCAACACGCTGCTCTACGCCGCACGACGCGGCGAACTGCCGATCGACATAGTAGGCATCGTTTCAAACCATGACTCTCTGAAGGCGAGCTTCGCGCACTGGAACCTGCCCTGGTTCCACATTCCGGTAACCTCGGCCACGAAGGCGGTCGCCGAGGAGCGACTTTTGAAGATCGCGGAAGAATCCGGCGCAGAACTGGTCGTGCTCGCCCGTTACATGCAGGTGTTGAGCGCGGAGGCCTGCCGCCGTCTCGAAGGCCGCATCATAAATATCCACCACTCCTTCCTGCCAGGCTTCAAGGGTGCGCAGCCGTATCACCAGGCCCATGCCCGCGGCGTGAAGGTGATCGGCGCCACCGCGCACTATGTCACCGCCGATCTCGACGAAGGCCCGATCATCTCGCAGGTGACCGAAGCGATCGATCATTCGTTTTCACCGGACGACATGATCGAGACCGGTCGCCATATCGAAGGCATCGCCCTGCTGCGTGCGGTCAAGGCCCACGCAGAACACCGCGTCTTCCAGAATTCCGGCAAGACCGTCGTCTTCGCCCGCTAGATCATCAGTCCTCAGAGGAAAACCGAACATGCCCCTGAAATCCCACGAATTCACCAGCGAGAGCGTAGCTGAAGGCCATCCCGACAAGGTGTCCGACCAGATCTCCGACGCCATCGTCGATCTTTTCCTCTCACGCGATCCGACGGCCAAGGTCGCCGTCGAGACGCTGTGCACGACGAACCTCGTCGTTCTTGCCGGCGAAGTCCGCACGAACAATGGCGCCGTGATCACAAAGGACGAGATGAACGAGGCCGCCCGCCAGGTCGTCAGGAAGATTGGCTATGAGCAGGACGGCTTCCACTGGGACAAAATGACCGTCCAGAACCACGTGCACGGACAATCCGCGGAGATCGCGCAAGGCGTCGAAGCCGGCCAGGGCCTCTTCAAGGAAGAAGGCGCGGGCGACCAGGGCATCATGTTCGGCTATGCGACGACGGAGACGCCCGAGCTGATGCCGGCCACGCTCGTCTACTCCCACCAGATTCTCGAGCGACTCGCCGAGCTTCGCCATTCCGGCAAGCATCCGGAACTCGAACCCGACGCTAAGAGCCAGGTGACGCTCCAGTACCAGGGCTCTCGCCCGGTCGGCGTCAACGCCGTCGTCGTCTCGCACCAGCACAAGAAGGATGTGAGCCAGGAAGCGCTGCGCGAAATCATCCGTCCGGTGGTCAAGTCTGTGCTGCCGGAGGGCTGGTTCCCGTCCGAGGAGAAGTTCTACGTGAACCCCACGGGAAGCTTCTATATCGGAGGTCCGGACGGCGACTCTGGCCTGACCGGGCGCAAGATCATTGTCGACACCTATGGCGGCGCAGCCCCACATGGCGGCGGCGCGTTCTCCGGCAAGGACCCGTCCAAGGTCGACCGCTCGGCCGCCTATGCCACGCGCTACCTCGCCAAGAATATCGTGGCGGCCGGCCTCGCCGAGCGCTGCACGATCCAGGTCAGCTACGCCATCGGCGTCGCTCAGCCGCTGTCGATCTATGTCGACACGCATGGCACCGGAAAGGCCGATGAAGACCGGATTTCCGCCACGCTGCGCAAATTGTTCGATCTCTCCCCGGCCGGCATCCGCAAGCATCTGAACCTTGCCGCGCCGATCTACAGCCCGACCGCCGCCTACGGCCATTTCGGCCGCCCCCCGGGCCAGGACGGCACGTTCAGCTGGGAAAAGACCGATCTTGCGGGCGAACTTCAACGGCTTGTGAACTGACGCCGCACGCCAAATTCTGCGGCGAAGCGCGTTAACCAGTCCGGCAGTCGCCTCCGCGGTGGTTGCCGGATGTTCAGCCGCGTTCACGTTTACTTTGGACTGGCCAGACCATCTTGCGGAATGATGTTTTCGCGCGATACTGACCCGCTTATGGCGTCATGGGTGGGACCAGCGCTTTTCTGGAGTGAATTCAATGCCCTTCGACTCGCGTCAGGACGCCGATCAGAACAATTTCCGGGCCTTCGAACCGCTCGACTGGCCGCAGGGTGAAAGCTTCAGGATCGGCGCGGCGCCGACCTTTTTCGCCGCAGTCGACAGTTCATATGAAACGCTCGAGCGCACGGCGACCTTTGCTTATCGGACCCACGCGCTGAATTGCTGCCCCTGCGGGCAGGATCATTCGGCTGAATTGCTGGCGCACAAGATCTCGCTTGCGACAGGGGTTGCCGAGACAGGCATACGGCTTGTGTCCGAAGGAACCCAGTTTGCGCCGGACGGCAGCCCGGAACGGGCCACCGTGGTCATACCCGGCGAAGTCGGCTCGACGCCGGGCACCGCCGGCACGCTCGCCATTGGCGACACGGTCATCAGCCAGATTGAAGTCAGCGGGGATCAGGACTGGTTCGCCGTGCAGCTTCAGGCCGGGGTCACCTACGAATTCAGCCTGAATGGAACCAGTGCCAATCCGCTGTCGGACCCGTTCCTCGAGATCCGGAGTTCGTCGGGCACGTCTCTGAAGACGGACGACGATGGCGGACCCGGCCTCAACTCCCTCCTCCGGTTTACGCCCACAGCCTCTGGTACTTATTATGTCAGCGCCCAGGGTTGGGCGAATACCGCCGGCGTGACGTCTACCGGATCCTACGCGCTCACTGCCACCGAGTCGCCGCCTCTTCCGACATACACGATCAGTGAAATCGCGAATTACCTGGTGACGCAGGGCTCGTCTGCCGGACGCAGCTGGGCGCAGACCAACATCACCTATAACATCGAAGCGCTCACGCCCGAGCAACAGATCCTGGCCCAACGCGCTCTTGACGTATGGTCGGCCGTTACCCCACTGACGTTCACACGTACCACAGGCAACGCTGGCATCACCTTCCGCAATACCGATCCCGATCCGGCGGAAACCGGCCCTTCCGCTTACGCCCAGAACACTTTCCAGGGCAATGCGATCATCGCAAGCACAATCGTCATTACGTCGGACTGGCAAAACCGCGACGTCGCGTTCGATAGTTACACTCAGCAAACCTACATCCACGAGGTCGGCCACGCATTGGGCCTTGGTCATGCCGGCCCCTATAACGGCGCTGCCGACTGGGGCACGGACAATATCTATACGAACGACAACTGGGCCAATACCGTGATGTCGTATTTCGACCAGATGGAATCCGGCCATGGAAGTTACCGGTTCGTCCTTGGTCTTCAGCAGGCGGACATTGTTGCCATACAGCAGCTTTACGGCGTCCGGCCGGGCGGTACAAATCCGACGAACACGACGTACGGATTCAACTCGACCGCACCCGGAACAAATATCGACTGGTCGCAGTTCGTCCTCGTGCAGGCGGAGGGCACTTATCGCCGTCCGCCTTCGATGACGATCTATGACACGGGCGGCATCGACACGATAAACCTTTCGGGTTTCTCGCAGCCGCAGATCCTCGATCTGCGTCCGGGTACATTCTCAAGCCTTGGGGACCGCCCCATCGCAAGCCAGCCGCATTACTCCAATGTTGTGGCCATCGCTGCCGACACGATCATCGAGAACGCCGTAGGCGGCGCGGGCAATGACCGGATCATCGGCAACAGCGCCAACAACACGATCACCCTCGGCGCCGGCGCCGACACGTTCGTCTACGCGCCCGGCGGCGGCGCAGATACGATCACAGACTTCGCCGTATCGGTCGACCGGATCGACCTGTCAGCCTTCTCCTCGGGCGATGCGCTCGCCGCCTTCAACAATCGCACCGCGTCTGCCGGGGGCACATTGCTCACCTTCGGCGCCGGACAGACCATCCTCTTGCAAGGCGTCTCGACCGGCCAGCTCACGCAATCAAACCTGGTCCTGTCCGGTAGTCCTCCTCCGCCGCCTCCGCCTCCTCCGCCTCCGCCTCCTCCGCCGCCTCCGCCTCCTCCTCCTCCGCCTCCGCCGACTATCGATGGCACATCGGGCAACGACACTCTGACCGGCACGGCCAACGCCGATGTCATCCGCGGCTTTGACGGCAACGACATCCTCATCGGCCTGGCCGGCAACGACACGCTCGACGGCGGCAACGGGGTCGACTTCCTGCGCGGCGGCGCAGGCGCCGATATCCATCTCGGCGGCGAGGGTTTCGACTTCGCCGACTATGCCGACGCCACCACCGGCGTCTCGGTCAACCTCACCACCGGGGCAACGTCAGGCGCCTACGCCGTCGGCGATACCTTCAACAGCATCGAAGGCCTCGTGGGATCCGCCTTCGCGGACACACTCACAGGCAACGCCGAAGACAACATCCTCCGCGGTGGTGATGGCAACGACATCCTCATCGGCCTCGCCGGCAACGACCAGCTTGAGGGCGGCAACGGGGCGGACACATTTGCGTACACTGCTGGCATGGACACGATTGTCGACTTCAACACGGCATCCGGCGACCGCGTCGATGTTTCCGCGATTGCTGGCATCACCAATCTGGCCGCGCTGCAGGCGATACATACCCAGGTCGGCGCCAACAGCGTGTTCACGTTCAGTGCCGGCAACTCGGTCACACTTAACAATATCACGCTCGCCCAGCTGAATGCCGGCCACTTCATCTTTGCAGCCTCCGCAGAACCGCAGGACGAAACCGGTAAGGCTGAGATTTCGGCGACGTCGGCGGGTGTGATGGATCTGCCCTTCGACTTCAGCGGTCTCGGCGCCGGGGTTTTGGGTCAAACACAAGGCGAGCGTTTAATCCCGCTTGCCGATTCTGGCCGAGCCGCGCCGTTTGCTGACAACGCAGGCGCCCTGCAGGCGTTCGAGCTTCAAAGCTTTGATGTGTTCGACTTCCACGCCGCGCAAGACCTCGACCCCTGGCAGGTCTGAGCCCGACGGCGACGTCTGATAAAACGCTCGTCAGTCCTGGACTTTCCAGGCGGCGATATCGAACGGCGCCAGATCCGCGGAGCCGATGAGGTAGCCTGCGGCATGCAGCGGCGCGCCGACCTGCTGGAGATCCTGCGGGCTCGGCCCGTAGTTGAACGCAAACTGGATGTCACCGGCGCGCCGGAGACGAAGGTCCGGGCCTGCATTGCATGTCGCGATGCCCGTTTCCTCGCACAGTGTGCGGATCAATTCGGTCATCAGTTCATCCCCCGGCCAGAAACCGGCATACTGGAACCGGCCATTGCGGACCAAGGCCGGACGACCATCGGCAAATCGCGCGCGCACCTCGGCGCGGCCCGTGAGCGTCTCGCGCCAGCGTTCCGCGCGGAACACCTCGCCCTCGATCAGGACCTCGATCGGCTCGAACGAAGGCAGTGTCTCGAGCTGTTCAACCCGCAGTCCGAAAGCCTCTCTCAACAGGCCCGGCGCAAGGCCGGCCGGGATCTGTCCGTCGACGGTGCGCGCGCCAGTCAGCGCAGTGGCAAAGACCACCGCGCCGGATGTGATCAGCGCAGAGGCAGCCGCCTCAGAAATCACCGGGACGCTCGGCACGAGAACAAGCTTGTAGCCCTCGAGGCATGTGTCGCTGAACACGAAATCCACGTTGAGGCCGAGACGCCGGCAGGCGGCATAGGTCTGCCGGCTCGGCCCGAGGGGCCCGCTCCGATTACCCTGAGGCTGGATCTCATGCTGCCAGAGGCTCGGATAGTCGAGCAGGATCGCGACATCCGACCTGCCCTGCTGGAGCTGCGCGAGACGCTGGGTCTCTGCCCCGACCTGTGCGATCTCTTCAAGGACCGGCTGCGGCGTCCTGTCGGGCGCAAGCAGGCCAGCATGCATCTGTTCCTGCGCGAACGGCGCCTGGCGCCAGCGGAAATAGCTGACAAAATCCGCGCCGTGCGCGAACGCTTCCCAGGTCCAGAGCCGCACCATGCCTGGCGCGGGCGCCGCGTTATAGGTCGCCCAGTTCACCGGACCGGGCTGCTGTTCCATCACGGCCCAGCGCGGCGCGCAGGCGCGAAAGACATCATGATTGAAGCCGGCAAAGTCCGGATCGCCGGCCCGCAGCCAGCGGGCTTTCAGCTCCTGCGGCGCCTGGCTTTCGCTGAGCAGGCCGATCGGGTAGCTGTCCCAAGCGGCGATATCGAGCGCGCGCGAGATGTCCCGGTGGTTCAGCCGGAAGAAATCCCCGATAAAATTGTGCGCGATGGCGCGACCGGGACTGTGGCGCCGGATGATGTCGACCTGTAATTGGTTGTAGCTGCATATCTGGTCGGAGCAGAAGCGCCGCCAGTCAAGACGGTGGGAGGGATGGGCCTCGGTCACCGCCGCGCCAGGCGGATCAACTTCGTCAAAGCTGTTATAGACCTGCGACCAGAAGACGGTTCCCCAGGCCGTATTCAGCGCGCCAATATCCGTATACCGATCTTCAAGCCATTTTCGGAATGCCACCACAGCGTCTGGGGAAAAGCTCTCGTCCGAGCCGTGATGGCCGTATTCATTGTCGGTCTGCCACATCGTCACGCCGGGATGCGCGCCGTAGCGGCGCGCCATCGCCTCGACGATGCGGGCGCTTTCCGCGCGGTAGGTTGCCGACGAGAAACAGTAGTGACGGCGTGATCCGAAATTGCGCGGATGTCCGTTTGCGTCGCGCGGCAGGATATCGGGATGGGCGTCGACAAGCCATTTCGGCGGGGTCGCGGTGGGCGTGCCGAGCGTGACCTCGAGCCCCTCAGAGGTGAGGATCTCGACCGCGGTATCGAGCCAGGCCCAGTCATAGACGCCGGCGC
The DNA here is from genome assembly GCA_041744615.1 of Hyphomonas sp. Taxonomy (GTDB): domain Bacteria; phylum Pseudomonadota; class Alphaproteobacteria; order Caulobacterales; family Hyphomonadaceae; genus Hyphomonas. The sequence goes on from JBGTKN010000220.1 coordinate 7,512, forward strand.
GCGGCTCGATCCGCGACCAGGCAAATTCGCCGATCCGGACATGCGTGAGGCCGGCCGCGCGCATGCGGCGCGCGTCGTCCGGCCAGTCGGTCTCTGGCCAGTGTTCCGGATAATAACAGACGCCGAGTTTCATGGGGGAGCTCATGAGGTTCTTGTGAACTGGAAGAGGCGCCCGTGATGGGGTTTTCGCGGATCACCCTGCAGCCCCGTCCAGGCGAGGGCCGCGGCCGTATGCATTCCGAGATCTTTGCCGTCTGCCTCGCCGAGGATCAGCTCGCTGACCTGGTAGCGGGCGTCCTGCGGAAGGCCGGGAACGGCGATCCGCGCCTGCAGGGGGTAGGCGGACATGCCGGTCCTCAGTGTGCGCAGCAGGAAGTCTCCTGTGTCTGTGCGGGTCAGGGCCGAGACATTCAGCGCCGGATCCTTCGCGCCGAGGACCCGGTAATGTCCTCCGTGTACGAACGGCCGTATACGCTTGTAGAGCGAGATCACATCAGCAAGCACCGCCTGGTCGCCCTCGCTCAGCTTGGCGGGATCGAGTTCCACCCCCAGGTGTCCGAACAGCGCAGCAAAACCCCTGAAAGCCATCGGAAAGGCGCGTCCCGTGACCGGGTTCGGCGAAGGGCCGACATGGCTGCCGATCAGTTCCGGCGGGATCGACCGCGAGAGGGCGTCCTGGATCCGGATCCGGTCTTCGGCGTCGGTCGCGTCGCTCGCCCAGAAGCGCATGACGCGCGGCAGGATACCGAAATCGATCCGGCCGCCGCCGCTCGCGCAGCTTTCGATCTCCAATTTGGGAAAGGCCGCCTGCAGACGGTCCAGGAGTTCGTAGAGGCCGAGGACCTGCGCCGTACCGCGCAGCTTGCCGTCATGGCGCGCCGGATAGAGTTCCCGGTTGCAATCCCATTTGAGGTAATCGATGCCGCCGGGCCGCAGCAGGTCCGACAATGCGCCGAACAGGTAGTCGCGCACCGCGCCGTTGCCGAGGTCTAGGACCAGCTGGTTGCGTCCGGTAGGCGCTGCCGGATCCGGATAGCCGAGCACCCAGTCCGGATGCGCCCGGTAAAGCCGGCTCTCGCGGCTGACCATCTCCGGTTCGACCCAGAGGCCGAAGGAGAGCCCGAGCCCGCGAACCGCGCCGATCAGCGGGCCAAGCCCGTCCGGGAAGCGTGCGGGATCGGGTGTCCAGTCGCCGAGCGATGTCCTGTCGTCCCGTCGCCCCGTGAACCAGCCATCGTCCAGCACGAAACGCTCCGCGCCGAGCTGCGCCGCCTGGACCGCGAGCGTGACAAGGCCAGCTTCATCGAAATCGAAATAGCGCGCCTCCCAGGTGTTGAAGTGAACTGGCCGCGCAACCGGCCGAACGAGGCGGCGTGCCTCGGCATGCCAGGCATCCCTGAGGCCGTTGAGACCAGACAAAGACAGCGCCGCCAGCGCGACCGGGGTCTCGAAGTCCTCACCGGGCGCCAGGATGACTTCGCCGGGCTCATAGAGGGCTTCCGCGGTCAGTTCGCCCGCGCCGTCACGCAGTCGCTCGGCCTGGACAAGATGGCTGCCGCTCCAGGCGAGCTGGACACCGAGCGCGCGCCCGGACGCCTCATTGGTTGCCGCTTCG
>JBGTKN010000221.1:0-4357 GCA_041744615.1 Hyphomonas sp.
CCGGCGCGTCGAAACTGCTCGAGCGCATAGGCGAGTTGGGCGAGTCGCTCGGCGACGTCTCACCATCGGACATGGCAGATCTTGTCGAGACAGAGTGCGCAGTTCTGACCGTCAGCCTGGGAGAAGCGGAGCATTCGCGGCTCAGCATCTGGGGCCCGCTCGAGGCCCGTCTCCAATCGGCTGACCTGGTCGTGCTCGCAGGCCTCAATGAAGGCGTCTGGCCCGAGAAGACCGCGCCAGACGCGTTCCTGCCGAAGCGCTTCCGATCGCAGCTCGGCATGCCGGATCCCGACGAGCGACTCGGCCTGTCGGCGCATGACTTTGCGCAGCTGGCCTGCGCGCCGCGCGTGGTGTTGCTCTATTCGGCGCGCCGCGAGGATGCGCCGGCTGTCGCGTCCAGATGGGTCTGGCGGCTGCGTACCCTCGCGCAAGGCGCGCTGTTTGAAGCGGCGCCGGGCTTGCTGGCGGGTGAGTTCGCCGAATTGCCGGGCTGGGTCCGGCAAGTGCAATCGGAAGGGATCGGATCGCTTGATTCCGGTTTCTCGGCCGAGCCCAAACCGACGCGGCGGCCAGCCGGATGGCCGGGTCGCCTGTCGGTGACCCGCGTCGATCGCTTCCAGCGCGACCCGTATTCGATCTGGGCGGAGGATGCTCTTGGCCTTCGCGTGATCGATCCGATGAATGCGCCGATGCAGCCGAACCTGAAGGGGACGGCCGTGCACAAGGCGATCGAACTGCTTGAGGCGGCGGGCGCCGAAAAGTCGGCGGCCCATCTCGCTCGCCTGTTTGAGCAGGAACTACGCAGATCGGGCGAGGCCGAGGCGGACTGGCTGAGCCGCGAGGCGATCTGGGAGGATGTGGCCGCCTGGGTGCTGGACTGGAGAGCCGGGCGCGATGTGTCGGGCGGACTGGAACTCGAAGCCGGTGGCAAGCTGATTTATACGATCGCGGGCGAGGAGTTCATTCTGTCGGCGCAGGCCGACCGGATCGAGATCGGCGCCACGGGCGACCTGACCATCGTTGATTTCAAGACCGGGAGCGCGCCATCGGACAAGATGATCCGTACCGGGTTTGACCAGCAAATGCCGCTTCAGGCGCTGATCGCGCGCAAGGGCGGTTTCCGAAAGGTCCGCGCTGCGCCGGTAGCCGCGCTGGAGTATGTCGAGGTCAAGGGCAGGCCCGCAGCGCGTACCGTCGGCCCCGGCAAGGACGGTGAACTCACGCCGGACAAGATGGCCGCACGGGCAGAGGAAGGCTTGCAGCGGCTCATCGCAGACTACCGCGCGCGCGGTGCCGTGTTTGCGTCTGCACCGCGCGTGCAGTTCGTGAAGTATGATTACGGCTTTAACCTGCTTGCCCGGCGTGCGGAGTGGACGAGCGATACGACAGACGGCGAGGGCGGCCATGACTGATACGCCGCATGCTGAAGCCCTGGCTGCGGCGACGGCCGCGCAGGCACTCGCCGCCAATCCGAATGCCTCGGCCTTCGCTACCGCGAATGCCGGTAGCGGCAAGACGAAAGTCCTGATCGACCGAGTGGCGCGCCTGTTGCTCCGGCGTCCCGATGGACGGCCAGGGGCCAATCCGGAATCTATCCTCTGCATCACCTATACACGCGCCGCCGCGAGCGAGATGCTGACGCGGCTGTTCGAAACGCTCGGGCGCTGGGCCGTGATGGAAGATGCGCCGCTGCGTGAAGCGCTGGCGCGGCTGGAGGAGACGAAGACCGGCGACTATACGCAGGATCAGCTCAAGGCCGCGCGGGCCTTGTTTGCGCGTGCGCTTGAGACGCCGGGCGGGCTGCGGATCGAGACCATCCATGCGTTCTGTGCACGGATCCTTCGCCGCTTTCCGCTGGAAGCCGGGGTCATGCCGGGGTTCACCGAACTGGAAGAGGATGACGCGCGCGAGATCTGGCTGGCCGCGAAGCGCACGGCAATCCTGCGGGCGGCCGGAGACGATCGAAGCCAGCTAGCCCTGCTCGCGCGTGAAGCCGGACGCGATGGCGCTTCGAGCGCGCTGGACACGCTGAAGAGTGCCGGGCGGTCAGTTCGTACCTTTGCTGCGGCGTGTGCAGGCGATCCGGCTCTGATGCAGGAGACCTTGCGGGCGGTGATCAAGCCGCCTGCCTTGGCTCCCGGAGACTTGCTCGCGCGCGCCATGGGTGCCGAGCTTCCGGCAGCTCAGCTGCGGCGCGCGATTGGTGTGCTGGCGGGCGGCAAGGTAACCGATGCACGACTGGCCGATCAGTTGCGGGCGGTGCTGGATTGCGGAGCGCCGCAGGCGGCGTTTGATCTGTACACGCCGGTATTTCTTACAACCACGGGCGAGTTGCGCAAGAAGAGCCCCTTTACGAAGGGCGTGTCCGACGGTGCTCCGTTTGTGGCGGACCTCCTGGCGATGGGTGACAATCCAGGCAGTGAAACCCTGCGCATTAGCGCACTGATCGACGACCTGAGGCGGGCGGAAGCTTATGCGCGGACCATGGCGCTGCTGAGGCTCGGGCTACCGGCGCTGTCGGAGTACGAAGCCGAAAAGGCGCGGCGGGGCGCGCTCGATTTTGATGACCTGATCGAGTTCACACGCGACCTGCTGGCGTCGGAAGGCCTGTCGAGCTGGGTGCTTTACAAGCTGGACGGCGGGCTCAGCCACGTGCTGCTAGACGAGGCGCAGGATACGAGCCCGGCGCAGTGGGAATTGATCCGGGCGCTGACGAAGGAGTTCACTTCGGGCGAGGGCAGCGAACGGCTGCAGGATCCGCGCACGATCTTCATGGTCGGGGATGAGAAACAGTCGATCTATTCGTTCCAGGGCGCCGATCCTTCTAGCTTCCGGAAAGAGACGCAGGCGTTGACCCTGCGCGATTCGAAGGTTGCGCAGGCGGACATGCGGATGTCGTTCCGGTCAAGCCCGGAGATCCTGACCTTTGTCGATACGGTCTGGAATACGGCGCCCGCGATCGATGCTCCGTATGCCGGTGACCGGCCACTGAGCGCCGACAAGATTGTTCATACCGCTAAACGCTGGAACGAGCCGGGGCGGGTCGAGATGTGGCCGGTGATGCCGAAAGACGAGGATCCGGAAACGGATGCCTGGGCGCGGCCGCTGGACGCGCTCGTTCTGACATCGCCCAAGGTCAAGCTGGCCAGGGCACTCGCCCGGTCCGTCAAGCAGATGGTGTCTGGTGGTGCGACGGTCTGGGAAGCTGGAGTGGAACGCGCGGCGCGGCCGGGAGATATTCTCATCCTCGTGCGCGAACGGCGCGGCGGCCTGTTCGAAGCGGTGATAAATGCCCTGAAAAGCGCAGGTGTGCCGGTGGCAGGCGCCGACCGTCTGCAGTTGGCAGATTTCATCGGGGTGCAGGATTGCCTGAACCTCATGCGATTTGCCGTTTTGCCGTCTCGCGATCTGGCGATCGCCGAAATTCTGCGGGGTCCATTCGCCGGTCTCGTGAATGATGATCGCTATCTTTTCGAACTCGCATCGGGTCGAGAACCCGGAGAGACGCTATGGGACCGTGTCCGCGCCAGCGGAGATGCAGAAGTGCAGCCTGTCCGGGTGCTCCTTGAAGGGTTGGTGGTAAAGGCAGGCCTGCCGCCGTTCGAATTCCTCTCATCCGTTCTCGATACTCCGGATGAGGCCGGAAAGACGGGCTGGACCAAGCTGAACGCGCGTCTTGGAACGCCTGCCCGCGATCCGATCGAAGCCTTGCTCGCGCGCGCGCTGGCGCATGATGCCTCCGGGCCGTCCTCGCTGCAATTGTTCGTGGCGGCGCTGGAATCAGCTCCGGTCGAGATCAAGCGCGACCTGGCCGAAGCCGGCGAAGACGTCCGCGTCATGACGGTGCACGGCGCGAAAGGCCTGCAAGCGCCCATCGTGATCCTGCCCGACACCACCTCCAAACCCAAACTCTCGAGCGATGCCATCCTGTCGGTGGACGGGGCGCTTGTCTGGTCGCCGCGCAAGGACGCGGATATCGAACCGTCGTCGCGCGCCAGGGCAATCGCGGAGGCGAAGGCGCACGAAGAACATCGCCGGTTGCTTTACGTGGCGCTCACACGGGCGCAGGACCGGTTGGTCGTCGCGGGACATTGGTATGGCTCTGACGGCGAGGCCGCCAAGGGCTATCATGACGATTCCTGGTATGCGCTGTGCCGTAGCGCGATGGAACAGTTGCCTTTCCGGGAGAGCGAAGACGGCGTCCTGGAGTTCGGCGCGGCGGGCCATTTGTTGGCTCTCGGTGCACCCGCCGTTGCGACGCCTGGACCGCTACCCGAATGGGCGCGGCGTGCGCCGTCGGCGGATGTCGCGACGCGTCGGCTGACGGCGCCGACGAGCCTGCTGGGGCCGAGGACGC
>JBGTKN010000222.1:0-5377 GCA_041744615.1 Hyphomonas sp.
GGCGCCCCAGGCGCCGAGCGCAATGCCGCCGTCATGGTGGCGTGCGATGGCCATCACGGCCGTGAGCGTGCCCACAGCGAACAGACCTCCCCCGAAGCCGATCAGGAACGCGCCAAGCAGGAATGCCGCAACAGAGCCCGCCGGATTGGCGAACACCACGAGTGCGAAAGCAACTACGCCGGCCACCGCGCCGGTACCCGCGAGCCGGTGCGGCTCGCCCCCCTCGCTGAGGCGGCCCGAACAATAGGCAAAACCCATCAGCGCGCCAAACGCAGACAGCGCCGTGAGACGGGTCGTCTCCGCTACGCTCATGCCCAGCACTTCTGCGCCGTAGGGCTCGAGAAGGACATCCTGCATGCTGAAGGCTGCAGCTCCGAGACCGGATGCAATCAGCAAACGTACGGTTCCGCGGTCCTGCACCAGCTGGGCCCAGGTTTCGGAGAAGCTTGGACGAACACGGTCGGTGCGTGTCAGAGCCGGATTACGAGCCTCCTGCTTCCAGAGCGCGATCACATTGAGCACCATTGTGACGACAGCGGCGCCCTGGATCACCTTGATCAGGGTCAATGTGTTGAAGTCGCTGAGCAGCCAGCCAAACATCAGCGAGCTGACGACCATGCCGGCGAGAAGCATGACATAGAGCAGCACGACCACGCGCGGGCGCGTCTCGTCGGTGGCGAGATCGCTGGCGAGCGCGAGACCGGCGGTCTGGGTTGTGTGGATACCGGCGCCGACCAGCAGGAATGCGGCAGAGGCGCCGGCATGGCCAATCCAGGCTGGTCCGGTCGAGTCGCCCGACAACAGGATCAACGCGAAGGGCATCAGCGCGAGGCCGCCGAACTGGAACATCGAGCCGAACCAGATGTACGGCACGCGGCGCCAGCCGAGCACGGATTTGTGGGTGTCGGACTTGTGGCCAATCAGGGCGCGCAGCGGCGCGAACACGAGCGGCAACGCCACCATCAGTGCGACCAGCCAGGCGGACACGCCGAGTTCGACGATCATCACGCGGTTCAGGGTGCCTGTCAGCAGCACCATCGCCATGCCGACCGAGACTTGAAACAGCGACAGACGCAGCAGGCGGCCGAGCGGAAGCTGCGCACTCGCGGCATCGGCGAACGGCAGGAACTTCGTTCCCACAGTCATCCACATGCCTGCAAAGGTGCGCCGCTCAGGTGTCATCTGCGAATGACCTCTCGGGCTTCGGAGATGTAGAAAGTCGAGTTAACGCGGTGCTTGAGGCCGGGCTTCCAGGCATCGTTCGTCTCGGCCGCGAGCAAGTCCATCAGGCGCGAGCCCGAGACTGGCACGATGGCCGGCGCCCGGTCGCTGCGCGGGAAGAACTTGCCGGCGGCGTGCATAGCGAGCAGCAGCGGCGTGCGCGGAGCATAGGTGAATATGGCCGAACGGCGGATGCGCGGCAGGATCTTCGCCACCATCGCTGCCATGTCCGGTGCCTCGTAGTGGATGATCGAATCCATCGCGACCATATGATCGAACTCGCCGAGATCAAGACGCGTCATGTCCCCGACACGCCAGGTGATCCGACTACGGAGCACTGGGTCCATCAGACGCTCGGCAGCCGTCTCGACCAGCGAACGCGCAATGTCGATGGCGACGACTTCAGCGCCGCGTTTCGCCGCAGCGACCGCAAAAGTCCCCGTACCACAGCCGGCATCCAGCACCCGCAGGCCGCCCATATCGTCCGGCAGCCAGGAGAGGACTTCGTTATGCATCGCTTCGCGGCCCGCGCGCACAGTGGCGCGGATACCACTGACGGGCGCGGTCGAGGTCAGCTTCTGCCACGTGACCGAAGCTGTCTCGTCAAAATAGGTCTGCAGCTCGGCGCGGCGGGTCTGGTAGGCGGTTTCCATCAATCGAACCCCAGGAAGTCAAAGATTTCGCGGTCTTTCATCGGCACTGCTTCGACTGGTTCGCCGCCCAGCCAAAGCGCAGCGGCAAGGCGCAGGTATTCTTTCTGCACCGCTTCCAGTTCGGGCGAAGCTTCCATCTCGAAGATGGTGGATTTCTTCAGGCGCGAGCGGCGGATCACATCGAGGTCCGGGAAGTGCGCAATCCGCTGCATGCCGGTCGCGTCACAATAGCGGTCGATCTCGTCAGTATCTTTCGACCGGTTGGCAATCACGCCTCCAAGGCGGACGGCATAGTTTTGGGATTTGGCCTTGATGGCCGCAACGATGCGATTCATCGCGAAGATAGAGTCGAAGTCGTTCGCCGTGACGATGATGCCGCGCTCGGCATGCTGGAGCGGCGAGGCAAAGCCGCCGCAGACCACATCGCCCAGCACGTCGAAGATCACGACATCGGAGTCTTCGAGCAGGCGGTGCTCTTTCAGCAGTTTGACGGTCTGGCCGACCACATAGCCACCGCAGCCGGTACCTGCTGGCGGGCCGCCGGCTTCGACGCACATGACGCCATTATAGCCTTCGAACACGAAGTCTTCGGTGCGCAGTTCCTCGGAGTGGAACTCCACCGATTCCAGCACATCGATGACGGTCGGCATCAGCTTCTTGGTCAACGTGAAGGTGGAGTCGTGTTTCGGGTCGCAACCGATCTGCAGCACACGCTTGCCGATCTTGGAGAAAGCGGCAGACAGGTTCGAAGAGGTCGTAGACTTTCCGATGCCGCCTTTTCCGTACACGGCGAATACTTTGGCCGTGCCGGCTTCGAAGCGGGTGTCGAGCTTCACTTGCACGCTGCCCTCCCCGTCTGGGCGGCGGCTACCTGGGCGATTGAGGGCGAGCGACGTCATGCGGCGGCTCCTTGCAGGGGGATGATGCCTTCGAGACGGTCTTCGATTTCCGCGCTGGCCGCTCGAAGGGCCGCCAGCGTTTCGGGGTCGGGCGACCAGTAACGGCGCTCCGATGCTTCGATCAGCCGGTTCGCCACATTGGCGGTCGCGGCCGGGTTGAGATCCGTGAGACGGCGGCGCAGGGCCTCATCCAGCACGAAAGTTTCAGTCATCTGCTGGTAGACCCAGGGTTGGACCTGGCCGGTCGTCGCCGACCAGCCCATCGTGTTGGTCACCTGCGCTTCGATCTGGCGCACGCCTTCATAGCCATGACGCAGCATGCCTTCGAACCATTTCGGGTTCAGCGTGCGCGTGCGGGTCTCCAGAGCGACTTGTTCGGCCAGTGTGCGGACAATGCCGTCACCGCGCGTCTGGTCGCCGATATAGACTGCGGGTTGCTCTCCGCGCACCTTGGCAGCGGCGCGCGAGATGCCGCCCAGCGTGTCGAAGTAGTGGTCAATGGTCGTCAGGCCGGTCTCGACCGATTCGAGATTCTGGTAGGCGAGCTCGACCGTCGACAGAATGTTATTGAAGAGCGCCGGCTGCGCCGAAGGGCGTCCGTCCCGTCCGTAGGCGAAGCATTTACGCTTGGCATAGGCATCGCCCAGTTCATCTTCGTCATCCCAGGTCCCGGAATTGACGAGATAGTTGACGTTCGCGCCGTAAGCGCCATCGGCGTTCGAGAAGACGCGCAGGGCGGCCGTCTCGATGTCGGCGCCCGATTCGGCCATCCACAGCACGGCATGCTTGCGGGCGAAATTCATCTCGCTTGGTTCGTCTGCAGCGGCGGCGGCATAAGCGGCATCGGCCAGCATGCGTGTCTGCAAGGGCAACAGGTCACGGAAGATGCCGGACAGCGTCACCATCACATCGACGCGCGGACGACCGAGTTGTTCCAGCGGGAGGAGGTCGGCGCCAGCGAGGCGGCCGTAGGAGTCGAAACGCGGCACGGCGCCGAGCAGCGCCATCGCCTGGGCGATCTGGGCGCCTTCGCTTTTCAGATTGTCGGTACCCCAGAGGATGATCGCCATCGTCTCGGGATAGCGGCCCGTGTCTGATTTGTGTCGGGCTAGCAGGCGGTCCGCTTGGCGACGGCCATCGGCAACGGCAAACGCGCTCGGCAGGCGGAAGGGATCAAAGCCGTGGATGTTACGGCCGGAGGGCAGGATTTCCGGGGTACGGATCAGGTCACCGCCCGGCACCGGAGGTGTGTAGCCGGCATCCAGCGCGTGGATCAGCGCCGCCATCTCATGGTCTTCGCCGAGCAGCGCGTTGGTTCTGGAAAGGCTTGCGATCTCTTCGGCGCGGGCTTCCAGCTTCAGGGTACGGACGATATCGGCAGGCGCGCCGCCCGCGACGATCGCATCGAAGACAGCGGCGGGCAACATGTCCTGGCCCGGCGCCGGCGGCATCAGCGCGATCATCTCGCGGCGGTCTTCCGGACCAAGGCCCCTGCCCGCAATGTGCAGGCCGTTCGGAATCAGCGAGGTTTCGACTTCGGCGAGTTTCACGCGGATCGCGTCGATCCGGTCACGCGGGCGGTCGAACGACGCGGCGGGCAGGATATCCAGCTCGCCGGCCTGAACCACGATCAGGGCTTCCAGGTCCGCGCGCTCGGCGTCAGCATCTGGTGCCAATCCGCGCCAGCGGGCGATGGTGGCCGAAAGATCCGAGAGGCCGCGGTAGAGGCCCGCCTCGGTGACCGGCGGCGTCAGGTAGCTGACGATGGTCGCGTTGCCGCGGCGCTTGGCAATCGTCGCCTCGGACGGGTTGTTGGCGGCGTAGAAATAGATGTTCGGCAGGTCGCCCAGCAGGTAGTCTGGCCAGCAATCGCCCGACATGCCTGACTGTTTGCCCGGCATGAATTCCAGCGCGCCATGCGTGCCGAAGTGGACCACCGCATCGGCCGCAAAGGCTTCACGAAGGTAAGTGTAATAGGCCGAGAAAGCATGCGTCGGCGCGAAGCCCTTTTCGAAGAGCAGGCGCATCGGGTCGCCTTCATAGCCGAAGCCCGGCTGCAGGCCAACGAGCACATTGCCGAACCGCGCGCCAAGCACGAAGATCGACCGGCCATCCGTCAGCACACGGCCGGGCGCCGGGCCCCAGGCCGCTTCGATATCCTTCAGGCGGCGTTCGCGGCGGACATGATCCGAAACCGGAATCTCGGCCACCACGTTGGCCTCGGTGCCGTAACGGTCCTTGTTGCCTTCGAGCAGCATGTCCTTGAGGTCATCGACCGAGTCCGGAACGTTGACGCCGTAGCCTTCAGCTTCGAGCCGTTTCAAGAAATTGAACAACGATTCGAAGACCGACAGGTAAGCGGCGGTGCCGACGCTGCCGGAGTTGGGGGGGAAGTTGAACAGCGTGATCGCAAGCTTGCGGCTGGCGCGCGCGGAGCGCTTCAGCCTGACCAGCTTGTCGACCCGTGCGGCGAGTTGCTCGGCCCGCTCGGGGCAGACCTGCATGCGTCTGTTGTCATCGGCGAATGTGCAACGGCGGGCGCATCCGGTACACGTCGTGCCATGGTCGGCGCGCCCGCCGATGACAATGGATCCCGTCGCGCCG
>JBGTKN010000223.1:0-4161 GCA_041744615.1 Hyphomonas sp.
ACGGGGTCGACCAGCTGCGCGCTCTCGATCTCGGTGTCCCCGAAACCGGCATCGCTCAGCGCGTCGGCCGGTTTGCTGTCTTCGGCAGGCGGCGCCGCTTGCGAACAGGCGCAGAGCGCGAGCGCGGCAAACAGGATCGAAAGTCTCATTGGCGGGGGCTCCTCTGCATCTGGCCGCGAGGAACCTCTCACACTTCGCGGCGCCCGCAAACAGGCTTCAATGCTCCTCGCCCAGGGCCGTGTGCATCTGGTCATCCGACCACCCGAAATGGTGGCCAAGTTCGTGGATGAAGACGTGGGAGACCAGTTCCTCGATCGTCGTGTCGCCGCGCTGAGCCCATTCGAACAGGATGGGCAGACGGTAGAGATAGATCAGTGGCCGGTCGAAAGCCGGCTGAGTCACGCTTTCAAGCGTCAACGGCACGCCCACATAAAGCCCGGTCAGCTCCAGCGCGTCATCAATCTCCATCTCGCGGAGAATTTCGTCCTCGGCATATTCCATCACCACGATGCGCACATCGCCCGCCGCCTTGCGCATGAATTCCGGCAGCTCGGCAAAGCACTTTTCTGCGCAGGCGAGCAATTCCTCGACGCCCGGCGCTGTCAGTGCAAACGCGCTCACTCGAGCACGACCGCCGTGCCGGAAACTGCAACCATCATCATCGACCCATTCTGCCCGATCACGCCATAGTCGAACTTGATGGCAATCACGGCGTTCGCGCCAACCTTGTGCGCGGCTTCCTTCATTTCTTCCAGCGCCGCTTCGCGCGATTCGCGGATCGTGCTCTCATACGATTCTGAGCGCCCGCCGACGAGGTTGGTGAAACCGGCGAGGATATCCTTGCCGAGATGGGCGCCGATGATCACCTCGCCGCAGACGATGCCCTTGTAGGCGGCGATCCGGCGGCCGTCGATGGCGGTGGTGGTGGAGAGGATCATGCTGTTGCGTCCTTATTCCGCTGCCGTCAGGGCCGAATCCGTCTTTCCGTCCAGCAATTCGAGCATGCGAATCGCGCTTTCGGCAATTACGGTGCCCGGAGGAAAGATGGCGGCGGCTCCCGCCGTGCGCAAGGCGTCGAAATCCTGTGGCGGGATCACGCCGCCCACAATAATCCGTGCATTCGCGGCGCCCTCGTTACCGAGCGCGCGTTTCAGTTCCGGCACCAGTGTCAGGTGGCCCGCCGCCAGCGACGACGCCGCGACGATGTCAACGCCCGCCTTGCGCGCATCGGCTGCTGCTTCCTCCGGCGTCTGGAACAGCGGCCCGATTTCGACATCCCAGCCAAGGTCCATCAGAGCGGAGGCGACGACCTTCTGCCCCCGGTCGTGTCCGTCCTGGCCCATCTTTGCGATATAGATTTTCGGACGGCGGCCATGCGCCTCTTCGAACTTCGCGGCGAGCGCCTGCGCGTGCTCGGCCTTGTCATTGCCCTTTACACCGCCGCCGTACACGCCCTTGATCGAGCGGATGATCGCGCTGTGCCGCCCCTGGCTGCGCTCCACCGCTTCGGAAATTTCGCCCACGGTTGCCTTGGCCCGCGCGGCCTCGACCGCCAGCGCGAGCAGATTGCCCTTGCCGCTCGCCGCGGCATCGGCAATCGCATCCAGCTTCACCGTCACTTCGGCCTGATTGCGCTCTGCCTTCAGCCGCGCCAGCTTCTCCAGCTGCATCCGGCGCACGGCGGCATTGTCGACCTTCAGTACAGGGACGTCTTCGTCCTCGTCCAGCAGGAACTTGTTGACGCCTACAACGGTCTGCGTACCGCTGTCGATTCGCGCCTGCGTGTTGGCGGCTGCCTCCTCGATGCGCAGCTTCGGCAAGCCCTGCTCGATAGCTTTCGCCATACCGCCCATCGCCTCAACTTCGGCGATGTGTTTCAGCGCTTTTGCGGCCAGGTCATGTGTCAGTCGCTCGACAAAATAGCTGCCGCCGAACAGGTCGATGGATTGGCAGGCGCCCGCTTCCTGTTGCAACAGGATCTGCGTGTTGCGTGCGATCCGCGCCGAAAAGTCCGTCGGCAGCGCTAGGGCTTCATCGAAGCTGTTGGTGTGCAGCGACTGCGTCTGCCCTCCCGCCGCCGCGATGGCTTCGAGGCACGTGCGGATGACGTTGTTGTACACGTCCTGCGCCGTCAGGCTCCATCCTGAGGTCTGCGAATGCGTCCGCAGGCTGAGCGACTTGTCAGACTTCGGATTGAAGTTTTCCTTTACGAGCTTTGCCCAGATCAGGCGAGCGGCGCGCATCTTGGCGACTTCCATGAACGTGTTCATGCCAATCGCCCAGAAGAAGGACAACCGCGGCGCAAACGCATCGACATCCAGACCGGCAGCCACGCCCGCCCGGATATACTCGATGCCATCCGCCAGCGTGTAGGCAAGTTCCAGGTCCGCTGTCGCGCCCGCTTCCTGCATGTGATAGCCGGAAATCGAGATGGAATTGTACTTCGGCATCTTCTGCGACGTGTAAGCGAAGATATCCGAAATGATCCGCATGCTGGGTTTCGGTGGATAGATATAGGTATTGCGCACCATAAACTCTTTCAGAATGTCATTCTGAATCGTCCCGGCCAGTTTCTCAGGTGGCACGCCCTGTTCTTCGGCCGCCGCGATATATAGCGCCAGGATCGGCAGCACCGCGCCGTTCATCGTCATCGAGACGGACATCTGGTCCAGCGGAATGCCGGAAAACAGCGTACGCATGTCGTAGATCGAGTCGATTGCCACGCCCGCCATGCCAACGTCGCCGGAAACGCGCACGTGATCGGAATCGTAACCCCGGTGGGTCGCAAGGTCGAACGCAACCGAGAGGCCCTTCTGCCCGGCGGCCAGGTTGCGGCGATAGAACGCGTTGGAATCCTCCGCCGTAGAAAAGCCCGCATACTGACGAATCGTCCAAGGCTGGTTGGTATACATGGTGGGATAAGGCCCCCGACCGAACGGCGCGAGACCCGGATAGTCATCGACGAAATCCAGACCCGCGCGGTCTGCCGCGGTGTAAGCGGTCTTCACCGCAATACCTTCCGGCGTCTCCCAGGCCTCGCCTAGCGTTGGCGTGCCCGCCTTCGTGGCAGGGGCGTGGAGCGCGAGTTTCGTGAAATCAGGAAACTTGGTCATTGGGCCACTCCGAGTTCGGCCTGCGCCAGTTGGAGCAGATGTACCATATCCGCGCCAGCAAAGATGTTGGCATCAATGCCGGCGCCCTCATGCTTACCGGCGAGCCAGACGCGCTGCGCCCCGGCTTTCTTCAGCGTTGCGGCGGCGCCGGCTGCTTCGACCTCGTACATCTTGTCGGTGCTGCACAGAACAGCAATCCGGCAACCGGAAGCCTTGAACGCTGCCGCCAACTCCGCCGCCGTCTTCGGCGGCACGGGCGGCTCCTTCGACACGATCCCGCCCGCCGCAAAGGTGTTGCGCGCAAAGTCTGCGCGCGCCGTGAATTCCGCCAGGCTGCCCAGCGTCGCTAGAAATACCGCAGGCGGACGATCGGCCTTCGCCGCTGCATCCCGCAGTGCTTCGAACGGCGCCGCAATCCGGATGGCCTCAAGGGCAGGGGCCGACACATCCGCGCCGCCCGCAATCGCGGTCTTCACGAAGTGCTCGATTCCCGCCGTCGAAAACCCACTACGCGCCTTCGGTGTCGCAACATCCGCCACTGGCGCGCCGATCTCCTCGAGCAGCGGATACTCGCTGACGCCGGTGACCGGGATCTTCCGATTCGCAACATTCCTCGCCCGCGCCTCGCGCACTGCCGCTATCCGCTCCTGAAACGCCCCCGCGATCAACGAGGCCGCAAAGCCGCCTTCGCCTTCGATTTTCTGGAACTCCGCCCAAGCGGCCTCCGCGAGATCGTTGGCCAGTGTCTCGGTAAACCAGGCACCACCGGTCGCATCCGCGACCCGGCCCAGCTGGCTCTCCTCCATCGCGATGATCTGCGTGTTGCGCGCAATCCGGCGGCCGAGTTCTTCGGGCAGGCCGAGCGCCTCGTTGAACGCCCGCACGGTGAGGATATCAGCGCCGCCCACCGCCCCTGCAAACGCCGCCGCGGTGCCGCGCAGCATGTTCGTCCACGGATCATACTTCGTCAGCATCCGCGCCGAGGTCACGCCCTGCAGGCGCATAGGCGAAGCCGCGAGCCCCAGCGCCTCAAGGCAACGCGCCCAGA
>JBGTKN010000224.1:0-1733 GCA_041744615.1 Hyphomonas sp.
GACCTCCGCCAGCAACGGGAGCGAGGGCGGCTGGGCGAGCCGAGGGGTGAAAAGTGCTCAAAATCAGCAGGATAGATGCTGGAGAAGGTTCGCCCGCAGGCCCATCCCCTCCGCCACTTGCCCTCGCGAAAGCGTTCTCCCCATCCGGCTCCGGCCGGATTTTCTCGTTGTATTCGAGGGTTATGCGGTAGGGGCTGAGCACTGGTTTCTGTGCCAGGGGGGCCGGAAGCGGTCTCTCAGGGCCGATATTCTCCGGACCTCATGACTGCGCTGTTTTAGTGTTCAGGTTGTAAGGCTCTGCAACTCAACGCATTTCAAGGAAGCCCGGTTCGAGTTGGATTGGAGTCGCACTCGCACGGTTGTGGGCCTGCCGTCGAACTTCCCTAATCGTAATGGGAGCCTTAGACGAACGGCCAGTCAGGGCGGGATTTTTCGCCACGCATCTCGCCCTGGCCGTCGACGAAGATCAGCGCGCCGCCAGCATCATCCGCCTTTGCATGTTGACTGGCGCCCAGCTGAGGGTCGTCTGTCGCGGCGCCCGGCAGACGCCTTCAGAACAGCCGCCGGGATGCGGCAGAGATGTCGGCGCGAGTCAGCCCGACATCTTCGAGCAGGTAATCTGGCAGTTGCTCCAGTTCGCGATATTGGCTTTTTTTGCGGAAGTGGTTGCGCAGCGCGCGAAAAAACCGCTCTCCGGGCAGACGGGCCCGTCCGTTCCGATCATCGCTCGCTTGCCAGGTTGCGGGTCCGCTGGTGGTCATAGTTTTCATTTTTATTTTTCCTTTTCGTTTGGTTTGCTTGGTTTGGTGAAGCGTCGGCCCGGGCCTGGAGCGGCGCGGGGCCGGTCGCTAGGTCACGCCGGCAACCCCATTGACGTCCGGGGCCGCCACGAGACGGAGACGAACATGGCGCCCAGGGCCACGACCCCTGTGAGGACTGCTCCGATATCGGCAAGCAGCGGTATCCAGGCCGCGGCGATAAAATCGTGCGCGATCCAGACTCCTCCGCCGACCAGCAGCAGCAGGCGCAGATGCACCTCATCCCGCTGCATCCGTCCAAGCGCGATAATGGCCGTCGCGGTGACGCTGAGGGCCGATAGTGGCCCCTGCCATAGCACGACCCCGGCGAGCATCATCAGGCAGATCAGCCCGAAGCCGAGCCGGTTCATCGCGGTGCTGCGGGCCGCGAGCAGCGCAGCCACGATCTGCACCGTGCCAAGAACGTTGGCGGCAGAGGCAGCCGTAATGCCCAGAAGCGCATAGTGGGATGCGAAACACAGGCTGGCACCGAGTTGCGCCAGCAGGATCGCGCGCCGGTCCTTCAGCATCGGGGCGCCGGCCAGGAAAACCGCCGCGCAAATGCCCGTGAGAAAGACGGCCGTATCCATGTTCGCAGGGAAGATCGTCACGACACAGCCCTCTGTTTCGATGGCGCGTGCCCCTGCGGACTCAGGGCCGCCTGCCGCCGGCTTTCAAACCGACCTTCCACCATCGTCGCGGGACACGCCGGTCTGGTCAGGAATTCCGCGATTGACGTGGCCATCCCGCCCCACGGCGCCAGGATCGCCAGTGACTGGGACCGGGTACCGTCCAGCTTCACGAGGTGCCGATGGCCCATGCCGAGCAGCAGTTCCGTCGCGCGTGGACCGGCCCCGCAGATCCGCATCTCGCCGCCCTGAACCATGAGCATCCTGGCGGCCACGATCAGACCGCGGACACCGGCGCGGGTCACGC
>JBGTKN010000225.1:0-3404 GCA_041744615.1 Hyphomonas sp.
TTCGCGCGGGCTTCGATGAGGAACTGGTCATCGACGCGGAAGACCTGGCGCGCCCGCCGGTCCGGCGCGAGGTTACGCCCGCGGCGGCTGCCGAGGCCGAGGCCGTCGAGGAGGAAGACAATTTCGATGATTATCCGGAGCCGGACGAAGTGTCCGTCCCGGAAGACCCGGCGG
This sequence comes from Hyphomonas sp., assembly GCA_041744615.1. GTDB lineage: Bacteria > Pseudomonadota > Alphaproteobacteria > Caulobacterales > Hyphomonadaceae > Hyphomonas. Next base: position 175 of record JBGTKN010000225.1, read on the forward strand.
CGATCTTCGCCCGCTTGCGCGAAGCCGCTCGCAAACATGGCGAAAGCGACTGAACGGTCCCGCTCCGCTGGCTTGCGTGCAGGCGCGGGCCCATTACGATGCAATGGGAAATCAGGAACTTTGTAAGTTTCTTGAATGAACATGCACGGGCTACAACTCCGTGGGCGGAGGTGTAGCGCGAGGGTTGGGGAAGCAATTTTTAGCGGCTGGATGGGGATCGATCTTATTCTTCGGGAGGAGCGGTTCGAGTAGGCGTAAGCCCTGCGCCTTGCCCGCTTATCCCGCTTCAACTCGATGCAAACGATGCATAATGCGTGTCGATCTTCTCTCTATTTTCTTCTCGTTGGTTCTCACGCGGCGCTGCCTTTTTTGTCGACCTGTATCGCCTAGTCGTCTTCCGGCGGCTGGTTGGCATTCATCCATTTCAGCAATGGACGGAGTGGCAAGATCCAGCCAAATCCGGCGACGACGTAGAAGATCAGCTGCAGCCAGTTCGGGGCGCCGGTGAGGCGTGTGCCGACCGTGCCGGCGCCCCATATCCACAGCGCCATGAAGGCGAGCATGATGAGGACGGCGATCGGTTTGCGCATGGTCCGGCGGGGTCCTGTGGCTGATGCGACGTTGGCGCCTCTTGATTGCGCCGGTGAGGGAGTGATTTAGGCGCCATGGTAGCAAACGCAATTTCGCCCGTTGCCGCACGCTGGATCCGCGTCTGGCTGATCCTGCTTGGCCTGCTGGTCTATGCGACAATCCTGGTCGGCGGTGCAACCCGGCTGACAGATTCCGGCCTGTCGATCACCGAATGGCAACCCGTAAAGGGCGCCCTGCCGCCTATGGACAGGGCCACCTGGCTGGCCGAGTTCGACAAATACCGCGAGACGACCCAGTACAAGCTGCAGAACAAGGGCATGTCGCTGGCCGAGTTCCAGTTCATTTACTGGTGGGAGTGGGGCCACCGGCAGCTCGGCCGGTTCATCGGATTGGTGGCTGTGGCCGGACTCGCCCTGTTCGCGGCCCGGCGCTGGCTGGGCGGAGCCCTTGGCTGGAAGCTCCTGGGCCTCGTCGCGCTTGGCGGGCTGCAGGGCGCGATTGGCTGGTGGATGGTGGCGAGCGGGATGGGCGATACGGACAGGGTGTCTGTCGCGCCTTACCGGTTGATGACGCATTTCTCGCTGGCGCTGCTGATCCTTTGCGTGATCACCTGGCTGTGGCTCTCCTTGAGGAACGCGCCCCGGCCGGCAGCGCCGGAGGGCAGGACCGCGGCGCTGGTCCTGCTCGGGCTGATCTTCGTGCAGATGGCGGCGGGCGCGCTGGTCGCGGGACTGGACGCCGGGCGCAGTTACAATGACTGGCCGCTGATGGCAGGCGAACTGGTGCCATCTCATTATATCCAGGCCGATCTGGGACTGCGCAGCTTCTTCGAGGGCCGCGCGGCGACGCAATTCAATCACCGGCTACTGGCCTATGTCCTTTTAGCGCTCAGCCTGTGGTCGGCCTGGCGTTACCGCGGCGGCGCGCTGGCCAGGCCCTTTACGGCGGTCGCCGCGCTGGTCAGCGCGCAGGCGGTGTGGGGCATCCTGACGCTTTTGAACGCCGCGCCCCTGACGCTCGCTCTGGTGCATCAGGGGCTAGGCGTGATTGTGACGCTTGCGGCCGTCTATCTCGTCTGGCTGACCTCGCTTACTCGTCCGCCAGCGGTTCCAGCGTGATCTCGCTCGGATCGATGAACACGACCTGATGGTCGCCAAAAGCGGTCTCACCCGCCACGACAACGACCCCGCCCGGAAATCCCCCGGCCGGCAAGGTGCCGAGGGCGGTGATGGCGGTCGGGTTGCGGGGCGCCTCGATGGTGATCCCATCGCGCACGCCGACATCAGTAGTGGATAGGCCGTAATCGGTCGAGATCTGAATCGGCCGGCCGTCTTCCAGCGAGAGCAGCGCCGAATATTCCCCCCGCGTCAGCGAGGCGGAATCGCCGGACCGGGGTGAGGCAACCAGCGTGCCCTGGGCGAAGACGCAGGACGTGACCGGGAAATCGGTCTGGGTGGACGCTTCCGGTGACCAGCTGAGGTCGCCGCCGGTTTCCGAGAGGACGCCGGTGGTCAGGGACCGGGAATTGGCCATGGTCCAATAGGCGATCCGGATCAGGCCGCCGGCGCTGGAATCGCCGGTGCAGAGGCCCTCGATGGCCCGCTCTTCAGTGATCGGCAGGTCGATCTGGGTCGGGGCCATCAGGCCCGGACTGTAGACATACCCTTTCAGCTCGCCTGCCTCGGTAATGCCCGGAAACAGGGTCACCGCCGCATCGCCGATACTGGTTGAGCGGCCATCGGCGATGGCCTTCAGCCGGAACAGGGCCGGCTCGCCGATCCGCTCGCCTTCCATGTCGAAGAATTCGAGCCCGCCGCGTTCATACGCCACAGCGAGCACGGCGCCGCCGCCGGTCGATAGCGCGACGTCCCGGACAGGGCCGGAAAGGGCACGGGTGGCCCATACGGCCGGAAGCTCCAATCCTGCAGCAACTGGGGCAGCCTGAGAGGGGGCTTCGGGGCCCTTTTCACCGCGCGAACAGGCCGCTGCCGTAAAAAGCAGGATGGCCCCGGCAGCCGCGTTGACAAAGGGAGAAGCGGCGCTTAAACGCCAGCCCTTAATTTGCATTCCTGGAACTCCGAAATTGAGAGGCTCTGAGCAGAGCAATGAAAACCTATAACGCACCAGTAGGCGTAGAGACAAAGTGGGTCGTGATCGACGCGACAGGCGTCGTCGTCGGACGGCTTGCTTCTTACGTTGCCAAACGTCTCCGCGGCAAGCACCGCCCTGACTTTACCCCCCATGTCGACACCGGCGATCACGTCGTCGTGATCAATGCCGAGAAGGCTGTCTTCACGGGCAACAAGCTGACCGACAAGATCTACTACCGTCACACCGGCTACGCCGGCGGGATCAAGTCGACCACGGCAGGCAAGATCCTGTCCGGCCGTTTCCCGGAGCGCGCCCTTGAGCTGGCTGTCAAGCGCATGATGCCGCGTGAAAGCGCGCTGTCGCGCCAGCAGTTCGGCAAGCTGCGTATCTATGCCGGCGGTGAGCATCCGCACGTCGCCCAACAACCCGAGCTCGTCGACTTCAAATCGATGAACCGCAAGAACTCGAAAACGGCCTGATCCACATGACCGATACCTCCGCTTCCCTGAAAGACCTCGGCGCCATGACCGGCGCGCCGTCGGCACAAC
>JBGTKN010000226.1:0-12880 GCA_041744615.1 Hyphomonas sp.
GGGTTGATCTTGTTACCATCATCGCAAATCTGCACGGCTTCTGAGGCGAGGAAAAGCCATGCGCGGGAAAAGTGACGGGGCGCTTGCCGGAATGGTGCCGGAATTGCTTGCGTGGTTTGACCACTCGGCAAGGAGGCTGCCTTGGCGCGACCCGCCGGGCGTGCGGCGCGATCCCTACCGCGTCTGGCTTTCGGAGATCATGCTGCAGCAGACCACCGTGCCGCATGCGACCCCTTACTTCGCGGCGTTCACCGTGCGTTGGCCCACGGTCGAGGCGCTTGCGGCTGCACGGGACGCGGACGTAATGCAGGCTTGGGCGGGGCTCGGCTATTATGCCCGCGCGCGCAATCTCCTGAAATGTGCGCGCGACGTAGCGGCTAGGGGCGGGTTTCCGCAGACCGAGGCAGGGCTGCGCACCTTGCCGGGGATCGGACCCTATACCGCCGGCGCCATTGCCGCACTGGCATTTGGAGAGCGCACGCCCGCAGTCGATGGCAATGCCGAGCGCGTGTTTGCGCGCCTGCTGTCTATGAAGGAAGACTGGGCTTCGGCGAAGAAGCGGATCGCACTGCTGGCGCGGAATTTGGTGCCCGCCGACAGACCGGGTGCCTTCGCCGAAGCGCTGATGGATCTCGGAGCGACCATCTGTACGCCGAAGAATCCGAACTGCGCGGCCTGTCCGGTTGCGAAACACTGCGCAGCGCGGGCTGAAGGCGATCCGGAGCGCTATCCGGTCAAGCCCGAGAAAACCGCTCGGCCGGTTCGCTACGGAACCGTCTATGTGCTGCGGCGGCCAGGTATGGTCTGGCTGGTACGGCGCCCGCCTTCGGGGCTGCTGGGCGGCATGCTGGCGCTTCCGACTTCGGAGTGGAACGAGGTGAGCAAGGCTTGCCCGGCTCCGAAACACGCTGATTGGAGGGACGGCGGAGAGGTGCGCCATGTCTTCACGCATTTCAGTCTGAAGCTTAATGTCCAGATCGCGGAAACGCTGGACGAGGATCTTCCGGAAGGTTTCTGGACCAACGACGACGAGCTGTCCGGACTGCCCACAGTGTTCGCAAAGGCAGCGGCCCTGGCAGGCCTCAACGCGCGGCAAAAACGTTGATCTGGACGAAGGCGGCCATGTTGATGGCGACGGTCATCCAGAACAGTGTACGGAAGGCTTTCTTTTGCGTCTTGTGACGGAAAATCTCCTGCCCGATGATGCCGCCCGGCCAGCCTCCGACAAGACCGATCAGCAACAAGATCGTCTCTGAAACCCGCCATTGTTTTTGGTTCGCCGCCGCCTTGTCGAGCCCGTAGCCGGCGAAGCACGCGATGCTTGCAACGCCGTAGATGATAAGCCAGTTCGGCGAGATCGGCTGCACGGTTGAAATCGCGATTACGATGAACAGGAAGGCCGGAATAACGAGCAGGCGCGGGCCGCGTCGAACGAATTTCGACAGCAGGCTCGGCGCGCCTTTCACGATAGCGACAAACGCCACGCTTTTCGCCTTGGGCCGGCCGTCCTTGCCCATATCAAGGTCGAATTCATACACGCCGCCAATCTCGATATGGCGGCCTTCCTTGGCAAAGGCGCTCGCGTGGACAAACACGTCCGGGCCGCCGCCCTCCGGCAGGATGAAGCCGAAGCCGCGTTCATCATTCCAGCTGATCAGGCGCCCTCTGGCGCGTGCCGGCTTGGGGACACCTTGCCCGGTCACGTCGTCTCTTCGCGCGCGACGGAAGCTGCGAGGGAGGCCGACAGGAAACGGTCAATGTCGCCGTCCAGCACGCCGCTGGTATCGGACGTTTCGACATCCGTGCGCAGATCTTTCACCATCTGGTAGGGCTGCAATACATAGGAGCGGATCTGGTGCCCGAACCCGATCGCGCTCTTGTCCGCATACTGCGCATCAGCGACGGATTTGCGCTTCTGAAGCTCGATCTCGTAGAGTTTTGAGCGCAACATCTTCCAGGCTTCGTCGCGGTTCTGGTGCTGCGAGCGGCCCATCTGGCAGGAGACAACCGTGTTGGTTGGAATGTGCGTGAGGCGTACGGCCGAGTCCGTCTTGTTGATGTGCTGGCCGCCAGCGCCCGAGGCGCGATAGGTGTCCGTACGTACATCGGACGGATTGATCTCGATCTCGATATTGTCGTCGATGACCGGCGTTACGCTTACCGACGAGAACGACGTGTGCCGCCGCGCCGAAGAATCAAACGGTGAAATGCGCACGAGCCGGTGCACACCGGTTTCGGATTTCAGCCAACCGTAGGCATTCTCTCCCTTGATCTGCACTGTGGCAGACTTGATGCCCGCTTCCTCGCCTTCGCGTTCGTCCAGCTCCTCGACCTGGTAGCCATGCTTCTCCGCCCAGCGCACATACATGCGCCGAAGGATCGATGCCCAGTCCTGGCTTTCCGTCCCGCCTTCGCCTGCATTGATCTGAACATAGCAGTCATTGCCATCTGCTTCCCCCGAAAGCAGCGCGGCGAGTTCGGCCTTCTGTGCCTGTTCGGCAGAGCGGGCGAGAGACGTCTGAAGATCGGCCAGCAAGGCCGCGTCGCCTTCGGCAAGTTCCAAGAACTCCGGCGCGTCGGCGATTTCCTTCTCAAGCGCCTGAACCATCGCGATGCCGTCGGCCAGCTTCTGGCGTTCGCGCATCAGCTTCTGGGCCTCGGCCGGATCGTTCCAGAAATCGGGCCGTTCGGAGAGTGCTGTCAGTTCATCAAGGCGTTTTGTGGCTGTATCCCAGTCAAAGACGCCTCCGTAGCAAGGCGGCGGACTGGCGGATCTGATCAATCAGAGAGCGGATTTCGGCGGACATGGGAGCGCCTCCTTCAGGTGAGCGGTCAAACGGTCTGGGACGGGCTATAGACGCGCCCGGAGGCACGGTCAAAGCTCGCTATGCTGGCGCGGCTGCGTCAGAATATGCCGTCGAGATTCTTGTCAGCAGTGTCTGTGGGATCGCTGCCGTCCGGCATCGTGCCGGCCGTCTGCGTGCCATCGCCGCAGGAGCCGGAGATTGAGAGACAATCGTCCTGCCCTACGAACACGTTCATCCCGGGCTCCGTGCCGGGGCGGAAGGCTTCGTCGATCACCCCCGGGCCACCGCCGGGTGAGGGTGCGCCTGTAGCAGCATTGACTTTCACAAGCCGGACACCCGGCGGGATACGGAAAGGGGTGGCCGGCTGAAGTTCGAGTGCCTTTTCCATGAACTCAGTGAAGATCGGTGTCGCCAGCGAGCCGCCGGCTTCCCCTTCACCCAGGGTGCGATTGTCATCGAAGCCTATGCGAACGCCTACCACAAGGTCGGGCGAGAAGCCGACGAAGATCGCGTCACGGTAATCGTCCGTCGTGCCGGTCTTTCCCGCCACCGGCTTGCCGATGCGCAAGGCGCGGCGGCCGGTGCCGCGCTCGACGACGCCTTCCATCATGTGGGTGACCTGATAGGCCACGATCGGATCAAGCACCTGGTCACGGGTGTCCACCAGGGCCGGTGGCTCTTCTCCGTTCCAGTCCGCCGCCTGACAACCGTCGCAGGCGCGCTGGTCGTTGCGGTAGAGCGTGCGGCCGTAGCGGTCCTGGACGCGGTCGAGCAGGGTGGGGGTCACCTTCTTGCCGCCGTTCACAAAGGCCGCGTAGCCGCGCACGAGATTCATCAGTTCAGTATCACCGGCGCCCAGCGACATGGCCGCGTAAGCGGGCAACTTTTCGTATACGCCGACCCGTTCGGACAGATCCGAAACCGACTCCATGCCAATCTCCTGCGCCACGCGCGCGGTGACCTGGTTGAGCGATTTCTCGAGAGCAACGCGCAGCGTCACCATCCCGTAAGATTGGCCAGCCGTGTAGTTCTTCGGCGCCCAGTATTTCTTGGTGGAGACGTCATACGAGACAAACGGCGCGTCCAGCATCCGGCTAGAAGGCGTATAGCCTTTCTCGAGCGCGGCGGCGTAGACGAATGGCTTGAAGCTTGAGCCTGGCTGGCGCTTGGCCTGGGTCACGCGGTTAAAGCTCGACTTGAAGAAGGAATAGCCGCCCTGCATCGCGAGCACGCGGCCGGTGTGCGGGTCGATGGCTATAAGCGCGCCATCGACTTCCGGCACTTGGCGCAATGTGGCATTTCCGATCGGCGCCATCACTGGCTCTGTGACCGCGTCCTCGGTTTCCGATTCCTCGGCGGGTTTCTGTTCCTCGCGTTTCAGTTCGGCGAGGATGACATGCCCGACCTGAAGGCCAGGCTTGGCGCCTTCTGGCTTGTAGGACTGGGCCCATTTGATCTCGTCCGCAAGCAGCTTGATTGTTGCGCCATCGGTGAGCAGCAGCTCTGCTGAACTCGCGCCGACTTGCGTAACGAGCGCCGCTTCCCAGGACCCGTTGCCGCCCGGTAATTTGACTGCCTTGAGGGCTTCGGCCGACGCATCGTCGACAGGGAGGGTAGTGATTGGACCGCGCCAGCCATGCCGGCGGTCATAGGCGACCAGGCCGTTCTGGAGCGCAGCCTGAGCGGCAAGTTGCAGGCGCGTATCGATCGTCGAGCGGATCGACAGACCGCCCTGTTCGAGCGTGTCTTCGCCATAACGCTTGATCAGATCGCGGCGCAATTCCTGGACGAAGTAAGTCGTGGCCACGAATTCAGGACCACGCAGGCGGCGCGTTGTCGAGAGCGGTCTTGCCTTCGCTTCCTCCATTTCCTCGCGCGTGATGTAGTCATCTTCGCGCATCCGTTCGAGCACATAGTTGCGGCGCTGGAGCAAGCGTTCGGGGTTCGAATAGGGGTTTACCCGGCCCGGGAACTTCGGAAGCGAGGCAAGCGTCGCTGCCTCGGCGAGATCGAGCTCGGTCAGGGACTTATTGAAATAGTTGAGGGCAGCGGACGCCACGCCATAGGACTGGCCGCCGAGATAGATTTCGTTGAGGTAGAGTTCGAGTATCTGACCCTTGGTGAACTCCTTCTCGATACGCTGCGCGACGATCGCCTCCTTGGCCTTGCGGTCGAGGTTTTGGTCTCTGGTCAGCAACATGTTCTTGGCGACTTGCTGCGTGATGGTCGAGCCACCCTGCATGCCTCCGCTACCCGTGATCTTGTTCTTGGCCGTATTGGCTCCGGCCCGGACGATACCGGCATAGTCGAGCCCTTCATGAGTGAAGAAGTTCTTGTCCTCGGCCGCGACGAAAGCCTGGATGACATGTTCCGGGACGGATTCGTAGGGCACGAAGACGCGGTGTTGATCGGCAAATTCGGCAATCAGCGTGCCATCGCCCGCGTGGACGCGCGACGTGATCGGCGGCTCGTACTGTTTCAGCTTGGCAATCGAAGGCACATCCCGGCCGAGTGCCGCAAAATACGCCCAGAGCGCGATCAGGGCGATCACGCCGAGCACGAAGACCGCGATCAGCCCCCGGCGCGCCCATTTCAAGGGGCCGGAATATCTCTGAAGGGTCGCGCGGAAGGTCGGGGGAGGAGCGTCAGTCATCTACTTTACCTGTGCGGTGATTCGACTGGCATAAGCCACATTTGCCCATGTTCAGCGGGCGCGCGAACGAGGTCGCACGCGTTTCCGGCGATACTATGGCGCCGGAGCAGTCCACAAAAGGGGCTGATGTCAGATGCCCTGCCGTTCCACTTCAAGGTCTTTGAGTGAAATTTCGGGCAGCGGCCGCTTCTCGGGACGGGGCGTCGTCAAACCATCCCGCAGGCGCGCTTCAATCTGTTCGCGTTCCGAGGTCGGCGGGTAGTTGTCGAGTGCAGTTTGCCAGGCTGTGCGGGCCTCGTCTTTTCGGTCGAGATGCCAGTAGATGTCCCCCAGATGGCTCTCGATTTCCCAGTGGTTCTTCGGCAGGAGGTCTTCGCGTGCGCCTTCAATGAGCCCTCTGGCCCGGTCGAGATCGCCCAGTTGATAGAGCGCCCAGCCGAAGGAATCGGCGATATAGGGGTCTGATTCAGCCAGCAGCAGGGCGCGGGCAAGCACCTTGTACCCTTCCTCATACCGATCCGTCCGAGTGATGAGGAAATAGCCCAGCGAATTCAGGGTGTACGGGTCGTTTGGCCGGGCGAGCCGTTCGGACCGGAGGATGACCAATGCGTCATTGATCTGCCCAGCCTGGCCCAACGCGTCGGCCAGGACCATGCGGCGTTCGTGCGTGTCATCCAGGCGCCGGGCATCGCGGGCATGGTCGGCTGCCTTGGCCATATCGCCAAAGTGCAGATAGATCGAGCTGGCTGCGCCGTGCGCCGCTGCCTGTTCAGCTGGGTTCTCCGCGAGACCTAGGAGTTCCGGAACGAGGGCATAGGCCTCGCTCCTGTCGTCGAGCAGAGCGCGCAACTGCAACGCCCCATACAGTGTCGACAGACGGTTCTCGTCATCGCTGGTGTCGAGCGCCGCATCTATGGCAACCCGGGCGCCCGGCTCATCGCCCTTCATCAGCAGGGCCTGCGCCGCCGATATCTGCAGGGAGGGCGAGGCGGCCGGCGCGGTTGTGGCGACATGCGCCGCGCCCGCATACAGGGCCTGGGCATACAGGGCGTCGATCACGGCGCTGCGGACATTCTCGTTATCGGGATCGATCAGCAGGATCATGAGGTCGAAGGCCGCCCGCTTGTCATCGAAACCATCGATACTGCCGCGCATCATGACGGTCTGGATGAACCGCTGCTGCTGCATGGAATAGGAGACGTCCGACAGGGCGAGCGCAAAGCCGGTCCGCACCGTCAGCGGCTTGTTCTTGAGATTCTTGCCGGTTTCCAGGCTATCGATGGCGGCAGCGTAGCTGGTGGCCTGTTCGGGTTCGGCGTCCGCCAGTTGCTGGTAGACGAGTTTCGACTCTTCGATCCGGCCAAGTCGCTGCAACAACAAGGCGTGACGGACAATCACCGTGCTGATGTGTGCAAACACGATGCCTTGCGGATCGAACTCGTGCTGTGGGGCTTCGATTGTCGTGGGTGTCAGGGCCTCATAGACGGCGAGGGCCTCGTCATGGCGTCCGGCCGCTTCGAGCATCGCGGCGAGCGAGAGATCAGACGTGATGCCGGGCATTCCGCCGGCGACCTCACGGTGACGGTTTATCGCGCCCTCCAGGTCGCCTTCCATGGCGATTAGCCAGGCGTCGATCCAGAGGTAGAAGCCCGGCTGTTCGAAATCGTCGGCAACGTCGCCCGTTAGGCCAAGATAGGTGCGCGCGCCCGCCATGTCGTTGGCCGCAGCGCGGTCGAGCGCCAGATAGGCGTCGAGGAAGCGGTCCTCGCCCCGCTGGGTCTCCGATTGCGCTGCCAGCAAAGTCAGGTAGCCGGCGGTGTCACCGGCCTTCAGGGCATCGACCGGCGTTGCATAGCGGACCCGCGCGCCATTCTCATCGCGCACCGCAGTGGCGAGGGCCGCTTCCGACAAGGGTGCTTCGGCCGCCTCGGCGGTCAGAGCCGGCGGCTCGGTACGTGCGGCAGGCAAACTGGAACAGCCGGCCAGTCCAACGGCAAAGGCCAGGGCGATCAGGGACGGTTTGAGAGGCATAGGCGCGGGGGGCTCCACCTTGCAGGAACGCGGAGTGAAGCAGGCCCTTGCGGCAAGAGCAAGGCGCCTGGATAAGCGAAACGGCGGGCGCGGGCCCCGCGCCAGCGCTATAATCACATATTCGGATAGGCCGGACCGCCGCCGCCCTCTGGCACTGTCCAGTTGATGTTCTGGTTCGGATCCTTGATATCGCAGGTCTTGCAGTGGATGCAGTTCTGCGCGTTGATCTGAAACTTCAGGTCCGCGCCTTGGCCTACCCATTCATACACGCCGGCGGGGCAATAGCGTGCCGAAGGACCTGCATAAACGTCGTGTTCGGACGATTTCTGCAACGCCATGTCGGCAACTATCAGATGCACCGGCTGGTCTTCGCCATGATAGGTGTTGGTGAAGGACACGTTGGTCAGCTTGTCGAAACTGATCACACCGTCGGGCTTTGGATAGACGATCGGTTTGAAGTCCTTGGCGGGCTTCAGCGATTCGGCATCGGTTTTAGTGTGATGAAGCGTCGGCAGGAAACCAAAGCCGACCAGGACGCGCATCCACATATCCGGCACACCGATCATCGCGCCCGTCAGGGTACCGAATTTCGACATCAACGGTTTCATGTTGCGTACGGGCGAGAGGTCTTTCCAAACCCAGGAGGTGCGTACGGCGTCCGCATAGCTGTCGAGCACGTCGCTCTGGCGGCCATCCTTGATGGCGTCGAACGCTGCTTCGGCGGCGAGCATGCCTGTTTTCATCGCGTTGTGCGTGCCCTTGATGCGCGGCAGGTTCACGAACCCGGCCGAACACCCGATCAGCGCGCCGCCCGGGAACGACAGTTCGGGGATCGACTGGATGCCGCCCGAGGTAATCGCGCGCGCCCCATAGGCAACCCGCTTGCCGCCTTTCAGGTAGCGGATGACATCGGGGTGATGCTTGTAGCGCTGGAACTCGCTGTATGGCGCGAGGTAGGGGTTTTTGTAGTTGAGGTGAACTACATAGCCGACTGAGACGAAGGCTTCGCCATTGTCGCGGAAGTGATAGAGAAAGCCGCCGCCATCCCCGTTCTTGCCCATAACCGGCCAGCCGAACGTGTGCTGCACCAGCCCTTCCTGGAAAATCTCCTCCGGAACGGACCAGACTTCCTTCAGGCCGATGCCGAACTTCTGAGGATCGCTGTCGGCACAAAGGTCGAATTTTGCCATCAGCTGCTTGGTCAGGGATCCGCGTGCGCCTTCGGCGAACAGCACGTACTTACCGAGCAGTTCCATGCCGGGCTGGAAGTCCGCACCTGGCTTTCCCTCCCTGTCGATGCCCATGACGCCGGCGACGATGCCGCGTACCGCGCCCTTGTCATCATAGACCACTTCTGAAGCTGCAAAGCCCGGGAACACCTCGACGCCGATTTTCTCCGCCTCGGCGCCCAGCCAGCGGCAAACGTTGGCAAGTGAGCCTATGAAGCAACCGTGATTGCTCATCAGAGGCGGGAAGGGCGCCCAGCCGACTTCGGCCGAGCCGTTCTCGCCGAGGAGCTTGTAGCTGTCGGTTTTGACCTCGGTTGTCAGTGGGCGGTCGGCGCGGGTGCGCCAGTCTGGAATCAGTTCATCAAGCGCCTTGGGGTCAAGCACGAGGCCTGACAGGATATGCGCGCCAATCTCGCCGCCTTTTTCGATAACCACGACCGACAGGTCCTGACCCGCTTCAGTGGCCAGCTGCTTGAACCGGATGGCCGCGGACAGGCCCGCAGGGCCGCCGCCGACGATCACCAGGTCAAACTCCATCGACTCGCGTTCGGGGGCATCGGCCATCGGTCAGCTCCTTGTTTGCGCTTTGCGCCTTATCTCTATCCGGGTAAGCACTTACAGCCTGTTTCCTCAAGGTCCAGTCCGTCCGCAATGCCAACCCCTGCGTCAAGAGAGCCAATTTTTGCGCTCACCGAATGGTGGGCCGAGATGGGCGTGAGTGTGGATAGCGCGCTCGTGGACGCACTTCTCAAGTCCGCGCCCCGTCCGGATAAGGCAGAACGGGCGGCTGAACCTGCCGCTCCGGTACAAGTCCGGCGCGGCTCCAAAACCGCTTCCGACTGGGCGAACGAGGCCCGGGCCGCTGCGAAATCTGCGACGACTCTCGACGCCCTGGCTGACGCTATCCGCGCCTTTGACGGCAGTCCGTTAAAGGCTGCCAGCGAACAGGCAGTCGTCTATGACGGCGTTCGGGGTGCCAACCTGATGGTGATCGGGGAGGGCCCCGGTGCCGAGGAGGACCGGCGCGGATTACCCTTCGTCGGAAAGGCTGGGCAATTGCTCGACAAGATGCTTGCTGCCATCGGTCGGTCCCGGAGCGAGAACACATTCATTACCAACGTCAATTACTGGCGGCCGCCGGGCAACCGTAACCCGGACGCAGATGAGTTGGCCGTCTGCAGGCCGTTCGTCGACCGGATGATCGAACTTACGCAGCCCAAACTGATCATCGCGGCGGGAGGCGTTCCGGCCGTGTCGCTGCTCGCAAGCAAAGACGGCATCATGAAGTTGCGCGGCAATGAATACGCCTATGCGACACCTGATGGTTTCAAGGCGCCGATCATCCCGATCCTGCACCCGGCCTACCTGCTCCGCCGTCCGCAGGACAAAAGCCGCGCCTGGCGCGATCTTATGCTGATCGAGAAACGTTTGGCCGAACTGGGCTAGCCTTCAATCTTCCAGCGCGTTCTCGGCTTTCTCGTCGACAAGCTTGCGTTCTTCTTTCTTGCGCGTGGAAAATTCCGCGCCGATCTTGCCGTTCCTGTCTGCGCCGATAACCTCTTTCGCGACCGGAAAGACGTCTTCTTCCTCTTCTTCGATATGATGTTCGTATCGATCCTTGAGGGTCTTGAATCTCGCCAGCCAGCCGGGCGAGCTGAAGTCCATTTCGTTCAACCCCTGGATCATATCATCCAGTTCCTGATGCTCTGCGACGGAGTGGCGGCCTTCGGACTGACCGTCGGACTCAGCGATCACCTTGCTGTAGAAGGTCAATTCTTCAGCGGCCGCGTGCGCACCTACGTCATAATAGAAAGTCTGCCAAAGCTTGCGGCGCTCTTCGGAATCGCCTTGGGTCGCGGCGAGTTGCTTCAGTAGGGTGCGATGTCTGTCATGGTCGGTCTTCAACGCATCATAGATCGTCGGCATGTAGGTCGCTCCGCAAGTTGTGTCCGCAGAAAACGTCTGGCGTCGAATTCCGTTCCCTTGCCCGATGCTACCTGATTGTACTGCCCATGCCCGCGCCGCTCTCTGTTATCCTGCCCACATTGAACGCCGCAGCCGACCTGCCGGTCGCGTTGGAAAGCCTGCTACCGGGGCTGGAAGCGGGTCTTATCCGCGAGGTGATCGTCTCCGATGGCGGGTCCGCAGATACGACGCGGGCTATCGCCGGCTCCACGGGGGCAACAATAGTCGATTGCGACCCCGGCCGCGGCAAACAGCTGCGTGCCGGCGCCGAAGCGGCGCGCGGCGAATGGTTTCTGTTCCTGCACGCCGACACCGTCCTCTCGCGCGACTGGGCCGAACGCGCGGGAGACCATATGGACACCGGCCCGGCACAGGCCGCCGCCTTCCGGCTAAAGTATCGCTCCGACGCCCCGGAGGCCCGCTGGCTCGAAACGCGGGCCAACCGCCGTGCCCGCTGGCTCGGCTTGCCGTATGGCGACCAGGGCTTACTGATCTCACGCGAGCTCTATACCGAGGCCGGAGGTTATCCTGATGAGCCGCTGATGGAAGATGTAATTCTGGTGCGCGCCATCGGTAAGCAACGCCTCGTCATCCTCGACGCCGAAGCTCGCACGTCTGCCGCCAAATATCAGCGCGACGGCTGGCGCAAAAGGGCTTGGGGCAATGCCTGGCTGCTGACGCGCTTCTTGATGGGCGCCGCACCAGACACGTTGGCGAAAGCGTATCGTTAGTCTTCGTCGGCCCACCAGGCGGGGTTGGCGAATTTGTCGAGATAGTTGTCGGTCAGGAAACTGCGGAACGCAACGAGGTCATCGACAAGGCAGGTGTACGCGTCCGACTGAACGATGGCGTACTGCGCACGGACCGGTTCGCCAAACTCGGTGCATCCGAGCAGCATGATGTCGAAACGTGGCAGGTCATTGTGAGCTTCAATCGATGCCCGCGCGACGATATAAGTCCAGGCCGACGAATCTTCATCGCGCAATTCCACCTCGCCGAGATAGACTTGCACCCCACCAGCCTCGACCAACGGCTCGAACCGAAGGCGCATGGCCTCTTCGTCGTCATTGTCAGAGGCGACGACATAATCTTCGCCTTCAACTTGACCGGTCTGACAGTCGTCCTCGGGTGAGCAGAAGGCGACCGCGCCATCCGCCAGAAGGGTGCCCGACTCGATGCGCTGCGTCTCGGACATGAAACAGCCAGTCAGGAGCGCGATCGCGAAAACCGGCAATATGCGAGCGAAGTGCAGCATAACGGTTTGAATTCCTTGCGTTTACAAATGGCGTCATACACTTTCGCTCTTGTTTCCGGCAAATCCAAGGCCTCAGCGCATGCGACCCCCGAGCGTCCTCGTCTTCGCAAAGCCGCCAAGGATCGGGCTGTCGAAGACACGTCTCGCCAAGGGCATCGGCAAAGCGGCCGCGCGCCGGATCGCGAGTTTCACATTGGCCCGGACGCTAAGGGCGGCGCGAGCGAGCGGATTTCGAGTCATTGTTTACGCTGCGCCGGACCCGATGGTGCGTTGCCAGGAAGGCCGAGCAAGTTTCGTTGGTTTCGAAACGAAACCGCAAGGCAAGGGGGGACTGACCGAGCGCTTGAGCCGCGGCTTTCGCGAAGCACCGCCCGGGCCCGTCCTGTTCATCGGCGCCGATACACCGGATCTGACGACCGGCCGGCTCCGGGAGGCCGTCGCCCGCCTTCGCCGGCATGACGCCGTCTTCGGCCCAGCCATTGATGGCGGGTTCTGGCTTTTCGGTTTGCACAAAGGACCCCGTACCAAACCGCCCTTCGACGGTGTGCGCTGGTCCGGCCCGCATGCGATGGAGGATGTCTGGAGCCGGCTGCCAGCGTATAGTCGCATTGATCTGCTCGATCAGTTGATCGACATCGATGAAGTGGCCGACTGGAAGCAGTGGACGCGGCGGGGGAGGTGAATTCCCCAAAAAAGCAAATAACAAGTTCTTGCTTTGTTCTTTTTCTTGTGTCTTGTCTGGAGTCATGAGAACCGGGCAGAAACTGAAGAATTCAGGCCGCGTAACGCTGATCGACACAGGCGAGGTGGCCGAGCGTTTCGAGCATCGCGGGCGCGGGGCCGTCTCGAACCAGGCCGGCCGATATGAGCGCTATACGCTTGACCCCTTCGATGATGGCTGGAGCACGATCGAGGACGACGCCGCGCCGCTCGAGACAAT
>JBGTKN010000227.1:0-6137 GCA_041744615.1 Hyphomonas sp.
GTCTGCGGAGCGCGGCGCGCTCACGGCCTAAAAACCCGACGGCGAGCAGACCCGCGCGCTTGCGCGCGGGCAGGGGCGCACTCACAACTTTTCGGAGATCAGGAAGGCCCGGCCAGGTCAGCTACCTCGTGTTCGAGAGGATAACCGATGCCAACAATGATAAGCCGGATTTTCCAATTGCCGCAGTCACCTCACTTGCTGTTTCATTCGCGACTTACGCTAATGCGAGAACACATATAGCTTTTGTGGAAAGCCGTGGTTTCAGACCCGGCTGGCAATGGACAATTGTATGGCAATGGAAACCCAGAAGGTGCCGGGATCGAGGTCGCCGAATGATATCGACCGGCGTGTTGGTAGAAAGCTCCGGAAGCTGAGGCTCGATGCGGGCCTCACGCTTCAGGACCTCGCCGAACAGATAGGCGTTAGCCATCAGCAGCTTCAGAAGTATGAGACCGGCGCCAACCGTCTCAGCGTCGGAATGCTTCCGGGTGTTGCTGAGGCGCTCGGCGTCGACATCATGGAATTCTTCGAGGACGCCGAAAAAGCGTCTTCGACAAAGAAGAGCAAGCTCGATCAGCTCCGCAGTGAGTGCGAGACAATGCTGAGGCGGACAAAATCAGAGGAAACTTTGCGCGGCATGCTGCGGGTGTTGAAAGCGCTCGCGGGTTAGATGCGTTATCGCCACAGCGGGCTTCATCCGGGATTGCGGCATGCTAGTCCTAGAAGGGGATGGCGTGCAGGCTTTGGACACTCACTGGAGCGCTGGACGCTGCGGCGTTTTCAGATGATTATCGGTGAGCGCTTTTCGACGCCGGGCATCATCCTCGCTCCTGGGCGAGGCTTTGTTCAGCGCCGTCAGGATCGCGCAAATTTCATCAGCGGCGCGATGTCATGACCGTCCGCAGCCTTCAGGGCGGCGACATACTGCGCCCGCGTCGAGGCTGCTTCGACAAGACTTGTACTTCCCCAAGAGAAACGCGGGCGGCCGAGGGCCACGGCCAGAAGGTCCGCGGCCAGGCGCGCATGCCGGCCGTTGCCGTTCGGAAAGGGATGGACCCATACGAGGCGGTGATGAAACCGCACGGCAATTTCATCCGGCGGATAAGTCTGATGCTCGGTCCAGTAGCGTACATCATCCAGCGTTGTGCGCAGTTCGGTGCTGATCGTGTAAGCGGGGACGCCGATGTTGCGTTCGCCCTTGCGCAGTGTCCCGGCCCAGGTCCAGACTTTGCCGAACATGCGCTTGTGAAGGTTCAGCAGGAACGTCTCGGTCAGCACATCTCGTTTTCGCGTGAAGGCCCATGCGTCGGCTTCCGAGATGCCGATCTGCTCTGCCTCGTTCAGCTGGGCGCGCGTCGTGATGTAAGTCGGAATGAGCTGCCGGCGTTCATCCGGTTCCAGCGGGGTGGCTGCCTCATCGCCAGGGTCAAACAGGGGATCGCTCACGGGGTTTCCCAAAGGCGGCTCGCCTTGGCCGTCAGCGCCGCGTCGATCAAGCGTTCGAGTTCGGCGGCGAGGTCTTCGCTGCCAAGCGCCTGGTCCTCAAGGCGCATGGTGTGATGGACGCGAGCCAGCCGGCTCCTCGCCAGAACGGCTGCACGCTGGCGCACCGTCTCCTCGAGCGTGGAACGCGGCACCAGCGCGTAGACCAACTGGCAATCGAGCGCTTCGGCGGCCTGACGAAGCGTGTTGAGCGTGACTGTTCCGGCCGCCTCTCCTTGTTCCATCGCCGTGATAGTTGACTGCGAGAGCGCCATGCGGGCGGCGAGCTGCCGGCTGGTCATGCCGAGCGCGTCGCGGATCGCCCGCACCCAGCCTTTCGGCGGGCGTGTCTGATCGGCGGCCATCCGGAACGGGATCAACGCCTTGTCCAGGTGCTTCCGCGCGAGGGTTTGGGGAGATGTGCGAGCGGGCATGATCGATCCTTCTTGAATAGCCTGATACATCAAGATCGATCATAAGTCTATAAAGTGATTGACTATAATAGTTCAAATAAGCAGGTGTTGATCGTTTAAAAGCGATCTAATTTCAGCAATGTCATACACTCGGACCGGATGGTTCCACGGCTTCGCGTGCAGGCTGCCGCAACGGTTGGTGCGGGTGCCTTAGGCCTTGGAGCCATATCGGTGTGCTGAGTGTCGGAGAGGCGCGGGCATTGGGGCCGCCACGTTTCTGAGAACTGGACCCAGGAAATGGTGGGCGCCGCTTCATGTCCGAAGCGGCGCCCAACCTTTCAGAAGTCGAAGATATCGAGAATCCTGGACTTACGGTCCTGACGTCCTCGCCGTGGGATGCTGTCATCGTCGAAGTCATCGTCATCCCGGCGTAGGCGTGCCCGGGACGGGATTTCCTGTGCCGCATCTTCCCGGATGATCTCGATCAGCTTCTCGAGTTCTCCGCGGTCAAGCCAGACGCCGCCCGTGGTTGGACAGACGTCGATTTCGATACCGTATTTCCGGACCGTGCGCATAGGTGAGCCGTCGATCGGCGAAGTGGAGAGCGACATGGGTCATTGTCCCTGTATGGGCTGAGCTGAAACCGGCGAGGTGGCGCGCGTTGCAGGGTGGGTTAGCCAGCGCCAGCGGCGCGCTGCCGATCCGCGGGTTCGCTTCTGATGGATCGCCTCACGGATCTGGTCCCTGTACGCAAGGCGGAGCTTTTTCAAGTGCATGAGCTGAAGCGTGTCTGGCGAAGGCGCCTTCGTGGCGTCTGCGATCCTGCGCTCTATGGCAGCATGGCGCTGGGCTAGGGTGTAAATGTATTTGACTGACATGGCATACTCCTCTTGGTTGAGTCCGGGAGCGCAGACGGCAACAGGTCAGAGTGACGCTTCGAGCCTGCACCGGGTAACTCCCGATGCGGTCCGACATCGCAAATGGCCTCACCAAAGAGTGCCACCTGCCAGAGGGGCCCGGTCCGCATACTGAATAATTAGGTATGTGTGCAGAATGCGCAAGAGGATCTCGGGCGGGTAAAAAGTGTTTCATCTGAAGTTAATGTGGTCAAAGACCGCCGACACGACAGGATGCTCTAAAAACCAAAGGACGATCACCGCAAGGTGGTGTTTTCTGGGCTGATCTGCCCCCTAAAAAATTCCTCGTCTGAGGCTGGAGTTTTCGCGTAGGTGTCGCTTGGTAAGGACGGAGCGAAGTCGAAGAAAGCCTCACAGTTCACGGATGCCGAAAAAGATTTACTCTGAACCAGAAGGAAGACGCGGCGCTGGCGGCGGAGATCGGCCAACCTCAAAAGCCTGAGTTGCCTGTCTGAAAAGCGTAGCGCTGTCAGTCACCGCGTACCGGCGGAGCACAGTATTCGTGTTTCCCGCTTAGGTGTTGTTTAAGCAACTTTGGATATCAACTCAAGGCTCCTTAAACCTCCGGACCGTTGCCCGAATGACCGCCCATACCCGCAAAACAATCGCCCCGAAATGGGAACGGCCGCTCTACGCGCCGTCCGGCGCACGCCTGGACATGACTGATCTCAAGATCCTCCGTCTGCTGCAGACCGGCGCGCGCGACTCGATACAGGACATTGCCCAGCGTATTCAGCTTTCACATAGCGGCACGCTTCACCGCCTGCGCCGTCTGGAGGAGTCCGGCGCGGTCCTTCGCTACATGGCGGAACTTGATGAGTCGATCTTCCAGTCCTGGCCCGTGTACTGGATCGATATCGCGCTGACGCGGCACCGCAGTGATGCCCGTCAGAGATTTGAGCGCGCCATCTCCGATGCGCCGCTCGTCATGGAAGCGACCGAGTTCGTTGGCGAGTTCGACCTGTCACTCAAGGCCGCGCTGCGCAGTCCCGGTGATTGGCCTTCCCTCAAAGCGACGCTCGATCCCGACGCTGAATTTATCGAGCGCTCGCAGCTTCGGCCTTTAGCGCGCGTCATCAAGCGAGCCATTCCGCACCCGCTTCTCGCCAACTGCGGCGAGTGAGCCGCCGTCTTCGCCGCTTGCGGAGAAGAGCCAAGATGCCTAATTCCACAACCACGCGAAGACCTCACGGTTAACGCAGGCCGCCGCTGTCCTGAGGCCAGACGGCGCAGGTACAGCGAATTCCTCAAAATATCCGCCGACGGATGAAGCTTTTCGCCAATCGCACCGCCCGATCTCGCGATTTTCGCGAACACTGCGCCTGTAGCCGGGTCTGAGCCTGCTCGCCCGCCAAGTGTTACGGCTGGTTTCAAACCGTTTCCTCGGCGGTGATGACCCCGTCGCCGGGAGTTGATTTGGGCGGCTTGAACCGGGGCTCGTCATGCGTTTCGCCATTGCTGCGATAGCTTGTATCCTGATCTTCATGGCTGCCATGAGCGTGGCCACGCAGTTCCTGGCGGGCGCCTTTGATCATCACCCTGCGCTCGGCAACAGGATCAGCTTTTCCGAGACACTGATAATCTATCCTCCGTGGGCGGTGTTTGGCTGGACGTCTTCGTTCGCGCAAGACTTCCCGCGTCCGTTCGAACTCGCTCATGCCATCCTCTTCGCCGGTCTGATCGCCGCGCTCGCGCCGGCGGCGCTTGCCGCCCGGCATCGCAACAAGCCCAAACCCTTTGGCGCGTCGGCGTGGGGCACGTTCGAGGATGCAAAAACGGCGGGCCTCTTTGCCTCCAGCGGCACAGTTCTCGGCAAGCTGGACGGCGAAATTCTATGCCATGATGGGCCGGGCCACCAGCTGCTGATTGGCGCCTCGCGCTCAGGCAAGGGAAGGGGCCATATCGTGCCGACGCTTCTGGCCTGGGGCGGGTCGGCTCTGGTCCTCGATGTAAAGGGCGAGCTTGCGGACGGCGATGTGCGTCACGGATTCCCGGGGACGGCAGGCTTCCGGGAGACGCTCGGACCGGTCATCCGCTTTGCGCCAACGCTGCCGGGGTCTGCCGCATTCAATCCGCTTCTCGAGGTGCGCCGGGGCGTCAACGAAGTGCGCGACGTCCAGAACATCGTCGCGATCATTGCCGACCCGGCCGGGGATGGCCGCCATTCGGATTTCTGGGACAAGGCGGCGCGCCAGGTGATGGAAGGTGTCATCCTGCACGTGCTCTATGCCGAGCCGCTCCATCGCAAATCCCTCAGCGTGGTGCGCGAAAAGCTCGCCGACCTGCGCGCGACCGCTGAAGAGATGCGCACGACCCTTCACCTTGTGAACCCTGTGACCGGCAAGCCGGAAGTGCACAAGGAAGTCCTGCACGGCGCGACAAGCTTCAAGGCCGGCGAAGAGCGCCTCCAGGCGAGCCTCAAAGCCACCGCCGAAAGCTTCTTCGGCCTTTTCGCCGATCCACTCGTCGCGGAGAAAACATCGGCGTCCGATTTCCGCCTCTCCGACCTGATGTGCGGCGAGGAGCCCGTGACGCTCTTCCTGCAGCCGCCGCCCTCGGACGCGGCCCGCCTGATGCCGCTGATGCGGCTCTTCCTCAACCAGCTGGCGCGCAGCCAGATGGAGTATCTCGGCCATGGCAGCGATGGACGCCCGAAGCGCCACACGCTGCTCCTCTGCCTCGACGAGTTTCCCCAGCTCGGCAAGATGCCCTTCTTCGAAACCGCGATGGGCGCGTTCGCAGGTTATGGCCTGAAAGCCTATCTCGTCTGCCAGTCGCTGAACCATATCCTTCGTGCCTATGGCCGGGACAATGTCATCCTCGATAACTGCCATACCGTAACGGCGTTCGCCGCCGCCGACATGGATACGGCGAAGAAGATCGCCGAGATGGCGGGCGAGGCGCGCGAGGTTCGCGCCCAGTACAGCGAGCAGCGTCCCAGACCCATTCTCGGCGCCCGCAAGGGGAGCGTCACCTGGCGCGAAGAAAGCCGCCCGCTTCTGCTCGCGGCCGATGTGCGCCAACTTTCTCCCGGCGAGCAGCTGACCTTCGTGACGGGCGCCAAGCCGCTGCGTACCCAGAAGATCCGGTTCGACGAGGAGCCGGTCTTTGCCGGGCGCCTGCGGCCTGCTTCGGGCACACCGGCCCGCCTGACAACAAGGCATGACTGGACCGGTATCGAGGCGCTCGGCCGGGTCCAGTCCGTATCCGGAACAAATCGCCCAGTCGCGCCGGCGCCCCTGCGAACGCCAGGGCCACCTGCGCCGCCGCCGCAGGGCGATCTCTTCACGCCGGCGCGTGCCAGCGTGTCCGAACAGGCGCGCGT
>JBGTKN010000228.1:0-3599 GCA_041744615.1 Hyphomonas sp.
ACAGGATCGGCGCCGGCGCGAACTGACCAGCGGCGAAAGCCGCCGCCCGCTTGACACCGCAGGCCGGACGGGTGACCCGCTGTAGTCCATGACCCGACTTTCCCTCCCGCCGGCGCGCGGCAAACTGATCGAGGGCGCTGCGCTCGCGCCCTACACTTGGTTTCGCGTGGGCGGCCCGGCCGACGTCCTTTTCCTTCCCGAGGACGAGACGGATCTTGCCAGTTTTCTCGGCGAACTGGACCCGGCCATTCCCGTGACCGCGCTGGGGGTCGGCTCGAACCTGATCGTCCGCGATGGCGGCATTCCCGGTGTTGTGATCCGGCTCATGGGCAGGGCCTGGGGTGAAGTCATGAAGACAGGCGACGGCGAACTGACCGCCGGCGCCGGCACGCTTGACCTGGCCGTCGCCAAGGCCGCCGCGAAACATGGCATATCCGGCCTGGAATTCCTGTCCGGCATTCCGGGATCGCTGGGCGGCGCCACGCGCACCAATGCCGGCTGCTATGGGCGCGAACTGAAAGACGTGCTCGTCCGCCTCGAAGGCGTCACCCGTTCCGGCGAGCGACGGATGTTCGGCGATGGCCAGGCGCCGGTCCAGTTCAGCTACCGCCATACCGGTCTGCCGGACGACTTCATCGTCACACGGCTTGTCTTGCGCGGCACCGGAACCGGCAACGCGGCAGAGATCGCCGCCGCGATCGAGGCCCTGCAGACGCGCCGCGCCGAGACCCAGCCGATCCGTGAGAAAACTTCCGGCTCGACTTTCGCCAACCCGGATCCGCCGGGCACACCGGACCAGCGCTCGGCGTGGAAACTGATCGACGACGCCGGCTGCCGCGGCCTCAGGGTTGGCGGCGCACAAGTCTCGCCGATGCATTGCAACTTCCTGATCAACACAGGCGCAGCCACCGCCGCAGATCTGGAAGCCCTTGGCGAACTGGTGCGCGCCCGCGTGCTGGAGACGTCCGGCATCAACCTGCGTTGGGAAGTTCGCCGGATCGGCCGTATACAGACGGCCTAGAACTTACCCTTCAGCTCGATCGTGAAGATCGGACCGAATGCCCGCGCATATTCCTCAGAGCGCACGAGTGGACCTGTGCGGTCCGGCGCATAAACCTGGCGCCAGAATGTGTCGCGCTGGTTGAAGAGGTTGCCGAGAGCGACCGTGCCCGTCATGCCGGAGATATCCTTGTGCTCGAGATAGACCATGGAGAAGGCCGGCGAATTTCCACCGAGCGCAACCTGGTTGAGCTGATAGGACGGCTCAGACTTGAAGCCATCGATGATCGCGCCCCAGGCCCAGTCCGTATCCGGAACATCCTGGCGAAGCTCCATGTTCCATTGCCAGATCATGTGGGAGTTGATGGAGCGGCGCTCCCCCGTCACCGGATCATCGACCTCTGTATCGTAGTAACGGCCATTGAAGGTCAGTTCGGCTCCCTTGAACCCGACCTTTTCAAGCTTGAGCGTCGAGTCCGTCTCGATTCCGAACAGTTTGCCGCTGTCGATATTCCCGGGGCCCGCACCGGCGCCGATGGGCACCTGGTCGATGACGTCTTCAAGTTCCACAAAGATCAGACGCACCGTAGCGGCACCCCAACCCTTGAAATCCTTCTGGGCCTCGAGATTCAACCGCCAGGACTGGTTTGGCACGATTTCCGGATTGCCATCGACGCCATTCTCCTGCTCGAGATTGACCGAGGAGATGAAGTCGAAGAAGTTCAGCTGGCCTACCCGCCGCTCGACTTTCGTGACCAGTTTCAGCGTCTCGCTCTGCTGCCATGAAAGGCTCGCCGAGCCCTTGGGCCGAGTGAAAGCGCGCTTGTTTTCGGCGTCGCCCGTCTGAGACAATTCGGAATATTCCGCACCCGCCGAAATCTGCAGATTGAGTTTCGGGCCGAGCTTGCGCCCATGCGTCAGGATGACTTCGCCACGGCGTTCCTCGACGCGCGAATTCGAGAGGTCCAGCGGAACCTCCGCAAGCGGACCACCGCCGACCGATTCCAGAAGACGGCTTTCCGCTTCGAGGAAGTTGAACGCACCTTCCGCCGAGATCTGCCAGTCGCGCCCCTCCCCCGCCTGCAAGGCATACTCGCTGCGCAGGATGTATTCGCCTTCGTCGATCGTCTGTTCGAAGCGCTGGTTGAACTGGCCGGTCCCGTCAACATTGGCGGTCTGAAAAACATCGACGAAGGGACTGTGTTCGTGCCGCGCGAGGCTGATGAACTTGAGGCGACCCGGGCCGACGCCAAATCCAATATCGCCGCCGATCTCGCCATTCCATTCATCCTCGGACCCCAGGAAAAGCCGGCGCCCTTCCGGGCCGCCGACGGCGAATGTCTTCGAAATCTGTTTCTGGTTTCCTTCGAAGAGTTGCGCCTTGGCATTCAGGTTGGCGACCGTGCCGCTGGCCGGCTTCCAGGCAAGTGATCCGGATACGGATACATCGTCCTCAATCGAGGTAAAGTCCTCGTCGCGCCGTTCAATCAGCGCACCGGTGCCGTCCCAGATATTGCGCCAGCCGGCGTTTGCGCCGCGTCCGGGCGCGCTGTCGGCTTCGAAGGTCCAGCTGATCGCACCGTCGGCGCCGGACAGCGTCAGGTTCATCTCATCAAAAGTTGGCGGCAGGTTTTCCCGGATGCGCCATTTGTAGCGCCAGGTACCATCCAGCGCGCCCTTACCGTCGGTGACGACGTTGACGACCTTGCCGGAGAGGCCGGCGATATCGGTCTGGGCCCCGTCGAGCACCTCGATCCGGACCACCCGGGCCGCTGCAATTCGCCCTAGCGCCGCCTCGGCGCCATTCGACTTGGCCGAAACCCGTTGACCGTCGATCAGCACATTGCCGCGGGCCTGGCCGAAACCGCGATTGCCGCTGTCGTCGCTCTGGATCGAGAATCCCGGTACCCGGCGCACCATGTCGAGGGCGTTGCGGGGCGCAAATTGGGCGAAGTCTGTCAGCGTGTAAGCGGTACGAGCCGTCTCGGTTGCGGTCGCTGCATTCGCCTCCTGCGCCGATGCCGCGTAGGGGCTGGCGAGCGACAGCATGGCAGCGGTTCCGAAAAGGAGTCGTTGAATGAGCATGCATTTCTCCCCAGGGGCGCACATCGAGGCTTCTTGCGAATCACCCGGGGTTTGCCGTTTTTCATTATCGATTTGCTGCTTATCAATATTGACTACCTATGTAGTCAATCCCCATTCACACGCGGTCAGATAATTTTTCTGTAATCCGCGGGATTTCGGCCAGACAGGCGCCACGGCCTCCTCTTTAAGCTCGTGTTCACCGCAGCGTTCCATCACGGGCGATGACGCGCGGCACGCGTCCGAGGAGGAATGTGCATGAAACGGGTGGCGGTGATTTATGGTGGCTGGTCGTCCGAACGACCAGTATCGCTCTCCTCAGGCCGGCAGATGGCCGAGGCGGCGCGCAGCGCCGGCTATAACGTTACCGAGATCGACGCGACCCGCGAACTGCCACGCCAGCTGGCCGAGGCCCGGCCCGACGCCGTGCTGAACGGGCTGCACGGACCGTGGGGCGAAGATGGCTGCGTACAGGGCCTGCTCGAGATCATGGGCCTGCCCTATTCCCATTCCGGCGT
>JBGTKN010000229.1:0-3745 GCA_041744615.1 Hyphomonas sp.
GTTGAAATTGGGAACGATTCTTCTCGGCGTGACGCTGGCGGCTTTATTGCTCGGCGGATGCTGGCTGTACACGCCGGACAAGCCGCGCGCCGCTTTGGAGAAAGCCTATCTCCGGCAGGCCAGCGACATGCTGACGGTGGCGGGTACGCAGCTGCATGTGCGTGATGACGGGCCGAAGGATACGCCAGCGGTCATCCTGCTGCACGGCTTCGGCTCCAGCCTGCACACATTCGAGCCCTGGGCCGAGGCGCTGAAGGCAGACTACCGCGTCGTGCGGCTCGACCTGCCCGGGTCTGGCCTCTCGCCGCCGGACCTCACCGGCGACTATACCGACACACGCTCGATCGCCTTGATCCTTGTACTGATGGATCAGCTCGGCATCGACAAGGCGGCGGTCGTCGGTAATTCCATTGGTGGGCGGATTGCCTGGAACATGGCGGCGGACCATCCGGAACGCGTTTCAAAACTCGTGCTTATCTCGCCGGACGGTTTTGCCAGTCCCGGCTTCGCCTATGGCGAAGCAGCAGACGTGCCCGCCGTGATGAAAGCGATGCGGTTCACACTGCCCAAATCGGCAATCCGACCAAACCTTGCGGCGAGCTATGGCGACCCCAAGCGTCTCTCCGAAGTGATCGTGAAACGCTATCATGACCTGATGCTGGCGCCCGGCGGGCGCGGGGCATTGCTGAAACGTATGGAACAGACGGTGCTGACCGATCCCGCTATGCGCCTGCCGCAGATCAAGGCGCCGGTGCTGTTGCTCTGGGGCCGCAAGGACCGCCTGATCCCGTTCAGCAATTCCGCCGACTATACGAGGCTATTGCCCGACAGCCGCCTTGTCGCCTTCAAGGACCTCGGCCATGTCCCGATGGAAGAAGACCCCGCGCAATCGCTGGTGCCGCTTCGGGCCTTCCTCGCCGAGTAGACCTCAGAGCCAGCGCTGCCATTTGAAGAACTGGTAAGGCACAACCGCCGACAACACCATCAACCCGAGTGCTACCGGATAACCGTACGGCCAGGCAAGTTCCGGTATGAACCTGAAGTTCATCCCGTAGATCGAGGCGATCAGCGTCGGCGGCAGGAAGACGACGGCGGCGACCGAGAATATCTTGATGATCGAGGTCTGCTGGATGTTGATCATGCCGAGCGTGGCATCGAGCAGGAAGTTGATTTTCTGGGTCAGGAAGGCCGCGTGATCAATCAGCGACTGGACATCGTGGCCTAGAGACTTGAACCGCGACGCGGCTTCCTTGTCGACCTTGCGAGTCTGAGCCGCAGCGTTGGCATAGGTCAGAAGGCGCTGGAACGAGACTAGACTCTCGTAGACTTTCGACAGGAGATCGCCTTTGCGGCCGATCTGTTCGAGGACGGACTGGAAATCGCGCGGCTTCGGTTTCGGCTTGGGCGCCAGCAACAGTGCCACAGGTGCCTGTTTAGGTGCCGGAGGCGGAATGGCGAAAATCTCGCGTGAGACGCCGTCCAGTTCGTGGCCCGTGCGCTCCAGAACATCGCCGGCCCGTTCGATCAGCCCTTCGAGGAGACCTGCCACGATGCTTTCGGCCGTGAAGGTTCCCGCCTTCTGGCAGCGCGCCACATAGGCATCGATGACGCGCGGCTCTTCATACCGGACGGTCACTAGAAGTTCGCCTGTCAGTACGAAGGTGACAGGCGACATCAGAACCGAGTCGCCATCGGTATGCGACAGCATCATGGCCGTCATGAAATGCGCGCCGTCTTCGGTATAAAGGCGGCTCGACAGTTCAATCTCGCTCGTCTCCTCACGCGTCGGCACATCGATGCCGAAGGCGCGTTCGACCGCCATCTCTTCATCTTTCGTCGGACGCAGGAGATCGACCCAGACGGCTGAGTCTAGCGCCGCGAGGTCTTCGCCCGCGAGGTCGAACCTGCCAGACTGGTTAGCATAAGTACGGATCATGCCCAGCTGGTTCCCGAAGCGGCTTGCCTGGCGTGTTTGCGGCAAGTCGAGCCGGCTTGCAACGCGCGCCTTACGGGGTCGGCGTCAAGCGCAGCAAACGCGCACGTTCCTTGTCTTCAAGCACGTAAACCGCGCCGTCCGGACCCTCTTCCACTTCGCGGACCCGTTTGCCCCATTCATAGCGGGCCGCCTCGGCAGCGGTGCCATCGGCACTGATCTCCACACGCACCAGCGCCTCGGAGGACAGGCCGCCAATCAGCGCATTTCCCTGCCAGCTGGAGAACAGGCCGCCTTCATAGATCACCAGGCCCGCCGGGCTGATCGCCGGCACCCAATAGGTGGCGGGCGCTGCAAATTCGGGGCGGGTGTCATGATCGGGGATCGGGCGGCCGTCATAATGGTCGCCATTGGACACTTCTGGATACCCGTAATTCTGTCCACGGATGATCAGGTTCAGCTCGTCGCCATGCTTGGGCCCCATCTCGTGAATCCAAAGCCGGCCATCCGACGCAAAGTCGATACCGAGCGGGTTGCGGTGGCCGAGGGTCCAGACTTCCGCCGCCGGGCCGCCCTGGTCTGCGAACGGATTGTCAGATGGCACCGAGCCATTGAGGTTCAGCCGCACGATCTTTCCCAGCGTCGAACCCATATCCTGCGCGGGGGTGAACTTCTGGCGCTCACCGGACGTGATGAACAGGTAGCCGTCAGGTGATACGGCCAGCCGGTGACCATAGTGCCCGTTGCCCGTGACGGAATCAAACTGGCGCCAGATCACAGTCCGTTCACTGACGGTTCCGCCTGTCTCCGTCAAGGTCACGGCGGCCAGTTCCACCGCGGCGCCGGACAACTCGTCATTATCGGCGTCGCGTTCGGCATAAGAAAGGTAGATCTGCCCCGTGGTGGCAAAGTCTGGATGCAGGATGATGTCTCCGAGGCCGCCCTGGCCGCGCGCTTCCACGTCGGGACCGCCAGAGACCTGACCCGCTTTCGACCCATCGGAGTTGAGCAACCAGATCGCGCCAGCCTTTTCGGTCACCAGCGCGCGCCCGTCCGGCAGAAAGGTCATCGCCCAGGGATTGTCGAAGGTTGCGAGCTCTGCCGCGCGCAAAACCGAACCATCGCTGCCGGTAATCTGGAAGCCGCCCTCGGCGCCCGGTTTCACAGTTGCGGGCGTATCGCTGGCGCAGGCCGCCAAAGCGAGCACTGACGCCGCTGCGCCGAAAGCGGTGAGTTTAAGCTGGATCATGGGTTTGGTCTCCGTTGGCGGATCAACGCGCGGCGAAGGCCGCAGGTTCCACAAGATGTTTCATCGGTTTACCGCTGAGATAGAGCGCGAGATTTGCGAGGAAAGTTTCGTCTGCACCTGCCACCGTGCCCGGCGTGTCGGAACTGTCATGCGGTGTGATCATAATCCGCGGGTGGCGCCAGAGCGGGCTGGCCTCCGGAAGCGGCTCGGTGCGCGTCACGTCGAGCGCTGCGAAGGCAGGGCGGCCCGCATCCAGCGCCGCCATTAGCGCATCTTCATCCACGAGCGCCCCGCGCCCGAGGTTCATGAAGAGGGCTTCCGGTGTCATCGCGGCAAAAAAGCCGGCGTTCGCCATGTTCTCGGTCTCCGGTGTGTGCGGCGGGCAGAGGAGAACCACATCGGCGCGCGGAAGCTCTGCGATCAGCGCATCGGGATGCGCAATGCGCGCAGCGCCCTCGGCCGGGCCCGGCGACCGCCGTACTCCGGTCACCTCTCCCCCGAGCGCCATGACACGCCGGCCCACCGCCTGACCGATCGAGCCATAGCCAACGACGAGCCAGCGC
>JBGTKN010000230.1:0-3272 GCA_041744615.1 Hyphomonas sp.
TTTGACACCCCGGCCAAGTGTTTGCCCCCCTCCCCCAGCGAGACCAATTGACACGGCCCTGTTCCTGCACTTGTGTGAGGGTCGAAGCGGTCCCGCCAAAGAGGATGGCTCGTAAATCAACAACAGAATCGGTGCCTTGCATAGCGCGGCCCGAGGGGAGGAAAATTCGAATGACCCGAATCACAGACTCGAAATACGTCTTGCTGGCAGGGGCCTCAGCCCTCGCCCTGAGCCTGATTGGCCCAGCGGCAATCGCGCAGGAAGACGCCGCTCCGGACGACTCGCGCCGCCTCGGCACGGTCACCGTAACGACGCAGAAAGTCGAACAGTCCATTCAGGACGTTCCGATCGCCGTTTACGCATTCGATGAGGAAGCCCTCAACAAGTTCCAGCTGGCCGGCGGCCCTGACCTTGTGAAGTCGATCCCGAACGTGACATTCACCAAGGGCAACTTCACCGGCTACAACTTCAAGATCCGCGGTATCGGCGTCGACGCCGTGGCGCAGTCCGGCGATGCCGGCGTGGGTATCCACCAGAATGACGTGCCGCTGACCGGCAACCTCCTGTTCGAAGCAGAGTTCTACGATGCCGAGCGCATCGAGGTTCTGCGAGGCCCGCAGGGTACGCTCTACGGACGCAACGCGACCGGCGGCGTGTTCAACGCGATCACCGCCAAGCCCGTCATGGAAGAGTGGCAGGGCAATGTCTCGGCCACGCTCGGCAACTATGGCACCCTGAAATACAAGGGCATGCTGAACGTGCCCGTCGGCGACAAGCTCGCCGTGCGCGTTGCGGGAACCTATCTCGAGCGCGACGGCTACATGGAGAACACCGTCACCGGCAACGATATCGACAGCCGCAAGCTGTACGGCATCCGGGGCTCAGTGGCGTTCGAGCCGACCGACCGCCTGCGCGGCCTGTTCATCGCCGACTACTTCAAGGAAGACGACAGCCGGATCCGCTCGGGTAAACAGCTTTGCACCAAGGATCCACTCAAGACTTCCTTCGCCGGCATTGCGATCGGCGCACTCGATCAGCTCGTCACATCGCTCGGCTGCACAGATACGCCGCTCAGCGCAATGAACGACCGGGTGAACTCGGTTGCCACGCTCGGTGGCGGTCTCGCAATCACGGCCGGTCTCCTGAACGGCGATGCCTTCACGGCGCCGATCAACCCGAACCTTCGCCAGATTGAATCGGCCTTCGACCCGCAATATGAAGCCGAACAGACGCTCTACACCTGGAAGGGCGAATTCGACGTCACGGACGCCCTGAAGCTGACCTATCTCGGCAGCTACAGCGAAACCGAACTCGTGTCGTTCGAGGACTACAACAAGATTGCACCGACCATTGCCTTCAACGCAACGGCCGGCGCCTTTGCGGCCGTCCCGGCGCTCTACCCGTTGCTCTTCCCGAACGGCACCGTGAATGACCCGCAGCTGGGTTCGGCGAACATCTTCCGGACCTTCGACATCTCCGGCGGGTCGAGCGAACAGAAGACACACGAGCTTCGCCTGCAGTCTTCCTATGACGGTCCGTTCAACTTCAACCTCGGCGCCATCAAGGTCGACTATGAAGCCATCGACCCGGCAGAAGCCACGGCAGGCTACTATGTGCTGTCGAACTCTCTGACGGCGCTTGCCCAGATCAACAACGCAGCCGGCGGTGCCTTCTTCGGCGGCCAGGTTCCGATCGACACGGGCGTCGGCGGTGTGCCTGCGTTCGCCGGCGGTATTGTCGGCGATGGCGGTAACTACTTTCGCTCGCTGTCACCCTACGAACTCGACTCATTCGCCGTGTTCGGTGAGGGCTATTATGACGTGACCGACTCGCTGAAAGCGACCCTCGGCCTGCGCTATACGAGCGACAAGAAGAAACAGGACGTGATTCCCTCGATACTGTTCACACCGAACGGATCGATCACGCCAACCGGCGTTCTGGAAGCCGAGTTCGAGGAAGTCACCGGCCGCGCCGGTATCGACTGGTCCCCGGATCTCGCCTTCTCGGATGATACGCTGATCTACCTGTTCTACTCGCGGGGCTATAAGGGCGGCGGTATCAACCCACCCCAGCCCGCCGGTGCAAACCTCTTCCCGGAACTGTTCGATCCGGAGTTCATCAACTCCTACGAACTCGGGACCAAGAATACCCTGGCCAACGGCTCGCTGCAACTGAACGCCACGGGCTTCATGTATGACTATGAAGGCTACCAGATCACGCAGATCGTGAACCGCACTTCTGCGAACTTCAACATCGACGCTAAGATAAAGGGTCTCGAAGTCGAAACGATCTGGAACCCGGTATCGACCCTCGTCCTCAACGCCAATCTCGGCCTGCTGGATTCGGAAATCCAGGATACCTGGGGCATCGACGTGCTCGACCGGACCAATGGCCGGTCTGATCTTGTGACGCTGAAGAACGCCTCGACCTACTCGAACTGCGTGGTTTCTGCCCAAGGCTATGCTGCTGTTCTCGGCGCCATCCAGCTCTCGGCACTGCCGGCTGGAGCGACACGCGGGCTCTGCAACGGCGCGCTCGCTGCCGGTGTTGGCGGCGTGGCAAACCTCGAGGCTCTTCTCGGGCTCACCGGTTCGACCGTGACGGTCACCAACAATTCCGGTGGAACCACGACCTTCTCGGCCCTGACACCGTTCGACGGCGAAGCGAAGGATGTAGATGGCAACTCGCTGCCAGGCGCGCCTGAGTCAACCTTCAACTTCGGCGTCGAATACACCTGGGATCCGGGCTCCTTCGGCGCATGGGGTCTGACCGCCCGGGTCGACTACTATCGCCAGTCCGACAGCTTCAGCCGTGTGTGGAACACCGCCCGCGACAAGCTCTCCAGCTGGGACAACCTCAACGCCTCGGTGGCGATGTTTAATGACGATAACGGCGTGCGCGTCGAACTGTTCGGCAAGAACATCACCGACGAGCAGGTCATCACCGGAGCTTACCTGACTGATGACTCTTCGGGCCTGTTCACCAACATCTTCCTCACCGAGCCGCGCACCTACGGCGTGTCGGTCACGAAATCCTGGTAACAGACGCCTCACGCGTTTCCTGATCGAGGGGTGGCCTTTCGGGGCCGCCCCTTTTTCGTTGGCGCCGCGGGCGGGACACTCTATGTCTGAGGGCAACCGAATTCAGACTGGAGCCGCGCCATGAAAGCCTTCACTCGCCTGCCCGCCCTTTCAGTCCTCGCCGCGCTCGCCGCCTGTTCGCAGCCGAGCGAGCCGTCTGCGGCGATCCTGCTCAGCGACATCAAGGTCAAG
>JBGTKN010000231.1:0-7923 GCA_041744615.1 Hyphomonas sp.
CGTAGCTGCCACCGGTGACGACGGTGAACTTCGGCACGGAGGCGGTGGCGACGGCGGTGACCATCTTTGCGCCGTCCTTGGCGATGCCGCCGGCTTCGTACTTCGAGCCGACCATAAAGCCGGTGATGTTCTGCAGAAAGATAAGCGGGATGCGGCGCTGGTCGGCGAGCTCGATGAAGTGCGCCGCCTTCTGGGCGCTCTCGGAGAAGAGGATGCCGTTGTTGGCGAGGATGGCGACGGGCATGCCATAGAGGCGCGCGAAACCGCAGACGAGAGTCTCTCCGTAAAGCTGCTTGAACTCGTGGAACTCCGAGCGATCGACGAGGCGGGCGATGACTTCGCGCGCATCGTAGGGCTCGCGCACGTCCTGCGGTACGAGGCCGTGCATTTCGGCCGGGTCGTAAAGGGGTTCGCGCGGTTCGGTCAGTTCGAACGGTTGCGCCTTCGGCTTATTCAGGGTACGGATGATCGAGCGAACGATTGCAAGGGCGTGGGAATCGTGGGCAGCGTAGTGGTCGGCCACGCCTGAACGGCGGGCGTGGACATCCGCGCCGCCGAGGTCTTCGGCAGAGATTTCTTCACCCGTCGCGGCCTTCACCAGAGGCGGGCCGCCGAGGAAGATGGTGCCCTGCTTGCGCACGATGATCGTCTCGTCGCTCATCGCCGGCACATAGGCGCCGCCGGCAGTGCAGCTACCCATTACGGCGGCGATCTGCGGGATGCCCTTCGCGCTCATCTGGGCCTGGTTGTAGAAGATGCGGCCGAAATGTTCCCGGTCCGGGAATACTTCGGACTGGTGGGGCAGGTTCGCGCCGCCACTATCGACAAGGTAGATGCAGGGTAGATGATTTTCCATCGCCACTTCCTGGGCGCGAAG
Source organism: Hyphomonas sp. (assembly GCA_041744615.1). Classification (GTDB taxonomy): domain Bacteria; phylum Pseudomonadota; class Alphaproteobacteria; order Caulobacterales; family Hyphomonadaceae; genus Hyphomonas. Next base: position 878 of record JBGTKN010000231.1, read on the forward strand.
GTGTTTCTTCACGGTGACGGGGAAGTAGGCGCCGCCTTTGACGGTCGCGTCATTGCAGACGATCAGACATTCGCGGCCTTCGACGCGGCCGACACCTGTAATGAGGCCCGCGCCGGGGGCTTCGCCGTCATACATGCCGTTGGCGGCCAGCGCGCCGATTTCGAGGAAGGCGCTGCCTGGGTCGATCAGACGCTCGACCCGCTCACGGGGAAGCAGCTTGCCGCGTTCGGTGTGGCGGCGGCGGGAATCTTCCGGGCCGCCGAGGGCGGCATGCGCCGTTTTTGCCTGCAACTCGTCCAGCAGGGCCTGCATGGCCTTGCTGTTGGCTGCGAATTTGGCGCCAGAAACGTCCAGGGCTGATTTCAGAACAGGCATATGGGCTCCCCTTGGCCGGTGGCGCAGGATTAGCGGCGCGCCGGGGCACTGTCACCCGTTCGGTAACTCTTTTGTGCTAACAACGCTGCGTGGTTGACTTCAAAACCTTCTGGGAAGCGCGCATGTATCGCGGAATGCGGACTGATTTTACGCCCGATCTGAAGACGATTCCCTTGCTCAAGGACGTCTCGCAGCGCGCCATGCGCTCGGCCGGCAAGGAGGCGCGCTGGTTCTCGCTTCCCGCCGGCCAGCCGCTGTTCCTTGCTGGGGAACTGGCTGATTCGATCTATTTTGTGGTGTCGGGTACACTTGGGGCGTTCGGGCCGTCGAGCGAGTTCATCGGCCATATCCGCCCGGGTGAGCCGGTGGGCGAGATGGCGCTGTTCCTCGGCGGCACGGACAGCAACGGCGACGGTCTTCCGGACGACAAGCCGCATACGGGCTCGGTCTATGCCTTGCGGGATTCGGAAGTGGTGGCGCTGTCGCGCACCGGCTGGAACCGGCTGGTCAAGTCCGAACCGGAACTGCTCGAAGGCATGATCCGGATCATCCTGCGCCGGCTGGGCCGGAGCGGGCAACGCGACGCGGCAACTGTACCGAAAGTCTATACCTTGCTGGCAACCTCGCCGACCATCGACCTGCGGCTGCGGGCCCGGGCACTGCGCGACGCGCTGATGAAGTTCGGCCAGAAAGTCGCGATCATCGACGAGATTCAAGGCCATGAGAAACCTGCCGCCTTCTTCGACGAGCTGGAGCGCAACAACGATACGGTTATCCTGATTGCCGCGATCGGCGATACGGCCTGGTTCAAGCTGGCGACGCGGCAAGCGGACCGGATCTGGGTTCTGGCGCGCGGCGATGCGCGCCCCTCGGTGCCCCTGATGCCGGAAGACAGTTCTCCGGCGCAGCGCCTGAAGCTGGTGGACGTGCTGCTGATCCATCCCGGTACGGAACGGCGCGCCGCCGGGCCTCAGGAATGGCTGGCAGCGGCGGGCGCGAACCGGCTGTTTCACTGGTTCGGCGACGAAGAGAAGGACGCGCTGCGGCTCGCCCGGATAATGGCCGGACGGTCAGTCGGCATCGTGCTCTCGGGCGGCGGGGCGCGGGCCTATAGTCATATCGGTGCGATCCGGGCGATCCGAGAGAAGGGTATCCCGATCGATTTTGCCGGCGGCGCCTCGATGGGCGCCGTGATCGCCGCCTGTGTTGCCATGGGTTGGAGCAACGAGGAGATAGACCGTCGAATCCGCAAGGCCTTTGTCGAATCCAATCCGCTGGGGGATTATAACCTGCCGGTCGTCGGGATGGTGAAGGGCAAGCGTGTCAATGCGCGTCTGGAGGAGCATTTCGGCGAGACCGATATTAGCGATCTCCGGATCCCGTTCTATGCGCTCTCGACCAACCTGACGTCCGGCAAGGTGCACCTGCACCGGTCGGGCAGCCTGCGCAAGGCGCTGCGGGCAACGATCTCGCTACCCGGCATCCTGCCACCGGTGGTGGACGGTGATGACATTCTCGTAGACGGCGCCGTGCTCAACAACTTTCCCGTGGATTGCATGCGCGAGCTGCACCAGGGCTATGTGATAGGCTCCGACGTGTCCGGACAGCCGGAAGGCCTCAACCGGGAGGAGTTTGTCCGGCCGCTGAGCTTCTGGCAGTGGGTCGCACGTAACGGGTTCTCTTCGCCACCTCCGATTGCTGGCCTGCTGATGCGGGCCGCCACCGTGCGCAACGACCCGAAACTGGGGCATGACATGGCCGACCTGATCATCCTGCCGGACCTGCCGGGGATCGAACTGCGCGACTGGGAAGCCTATGACGCGGCCGTGGAGGCAGGCTATGTGGCCGCCAAGGCGGCGCTCGAGACCAGCGAGATACACCGGCTCTGCTGCCCGGCCTGAGCCTCAAACTGCTGCATTATCAACAGTACGTTAAGCATGTTGCCGCAGGTTTCGACGGGAAAAGTTAAGATTCCTGGAGGGTCACGGGCATGGATTCGAATCTGCTCGACATGCTGCCCATCGTCGTGTGCGAAACCGCGCCGGTGCGAAACGAGTTCGGCGAGATCGTCGATCTCGAATGGGTCGCATCCAACCAGCTGATGAACGAGTCGATCCTGCCCGATGGTGGCAGCATCGTAGGCATGCGGATTTTCGAGTTTGATCCTTCCTACCGCGATTCCGAAATGGTCAGGTGCGTGCTTGATGTAATCACCACGGGCGAACCCCGCACACTGATCACCCAACAGGGCCGCGCCGCGAAGATGCTGGGCAAGGTCATGAAAACGATGATCATCCCGACGCCACGCGGGGCGCTATCCTGTTCGCACGAGATTACCGATATCGCTGCCGAGCGCGACGATGCACGCCGGCGCTTCGAGCTAGCGCGCGCAGCCTGCGACAACGCGCTGAACGGCATCATCCTCTCCGACATCGACAGCAATGTCCTTTACATTAACCGCGCGATTTCCGAACTGCTTGAATACAACCCAGAGGAAGTGATCGGGCAGAACATCGGTATCCTGTTCGGCGTGAAGACTTTGGACGCCGTCCGGGCTTTCGGGCGCAACACAATTGACGAGATCGAGCGCGGCGAGAACATCCGGGTGGAACGCGACGCTGAAGCGGTGACCAGGTCCGGCGAAAAGATCCGCATCCAGTTTTCAACCTCAAGTACGCCTTGGGGCAATACCGGCGAGACGCTGTTCATCACCGTGCTGCGCGATGTGCGCGAGGAACGCCGCAAGGCGCACGAGCTGCGCGATGCATTGAACCGGGCCGAACAGGCAACGCGCCTCAAATCCGAATTCCTCGCCAACATGAGCCATGAGATCCGTACACCGCTCAACGGCGTGCTCGGCATGGCGCAGGTTCTGGCGCACAGCAGCCTGACGCCGACGCAGGCCGAACAGGTCGGGGTGATCCTCGATTCCGGCAATACGCTGATGGTGTTGCTGAACGATATTCTCGACCTCTCCAAGATCGAAGCCGGTCGAATGGAGGTTTCGAATGTCGCCAGCGACCTGCGCCACAAGCTGAGCGGACTGTTCAAGCTGCACGAGGCTTCAGCGCGTGAGAAAGGCATCGGTATCCAGCTGTTCGTGCACCCGAGCGTGCCTTCACGGTTGGTGTTCGATCCGGTACGCGTGCGTCAATGCGTCGGCAATCTGGTCTCGAATGCGATCAAGTTCACCGCACAAGGTGAAGTGATGATCGTCGTCTCGAGTGAGCCCCAGCCGAACGGTGTTCACAAGGTGGTCATCCATGTGTCCGATTCCGGCTGTGGCATTGCAGCCGACAAAATGGACCGGGTGTTCGAGACTTTCGCGCAGGAAGACGGCTCGACGACTCGCCGTTTCGGCGGCACGGGCCTTGGCCTGTCAATCACGCGCAAGCTGGCCCGCATGATGGGCGGCGATGTCTCGGCCGTCAGTCAGACCGGAAAAGGCTCCGTCTTTACACTGACGTTCATGGCCGCAGCAGATACCGCAGTTCTGCCGGAATCGCGCGGCAACGTAGTCCCGGCGCCGGGCCGCCGGTCGCGCACCGGTTTGACCGGCTGCAACGCACTTGTGGTGGATGACAACGCCATAAACCGCCGGGTCGCGCGCTCCTTCCTCGAAATCCACGGCCTGCACATCAGCGAGGCCTCGGATGGCAACGAAGCGCTGGCGGTGCTGGCGCAGGACAAGTACGACATCGTGCTTATGGATATTCATATGCCCGGCCTTGATGGCGCAGAAGCGTTCAAGCGCCTACGCACGTCGGGTAGCGCCAACCGGCTGACGCCGGTGATCGCACTGACGGCGGATTCGATGCACGGCGACCGGGAGAAATTTCTCGCCAAAGGTTTTGACGGCTATGTGTCCAAGCCGATCGACGAGCGCTCGCTGGTGACGGCGATCACGCAGATCCTCAGCCTCCCGGATGCCGAGACCCGCACCATGTTGCAGGCAGGCTGACGTGGGTTGACGCTGGCGAGGGCCGGATTGTCCGTAGACGGTTGGATCGATTGATGGCATCTGCGGCGGGCATCAAGCCCGGGAGCGCATAATGCCCAAGACACTGAAAGCCCATAAGCAGGTCGGCGAGGAATTCCTTGCGACTGCCCAACAGGCGAGCGCCGTCCACCGGTTCCCGTTTCCGCCGCCGATGGTATGGAATGCGCTGCTGGATGGGCCGGCCTGGACCGAATGGCTGGCTATTACAAAGGTGACCTGGACCAGCCCGAAGCCTTTCGGGCCGGGCACCATGCGCACGGTTGAAATCGGTGACCAGGTGATCGAGGAAACCTTCTTTGCATGGGAGGAAGGCAAGCGGATGGCGTTCCGGTTCGAGCGCTCAACCTTGCCGGTCTCCGCGGCTGTTGAAGATTACCTGATCGTGCCGGTCGAGGGCGGCTGCGAGCTGCGCTGGAGCGGCAAGGCGAGCGCGCCGCTGTTTCTCGGTCGTGTCGTCACCAGTCAGCTGATTAAGGGTCTGAACGATGGCCTCCCGAAATTGGCAGCTCTGATCTCGCGCCAGCCAGAGCGGTTCGGCTAGGGCTCAGCGTTCCAATTGAGCGAAGGGTATGACTTCCTCCGGTGCGCCAGCGGTTGAAGCAATCTGGCATTGCCACCAGCCGACATCGTGCCATGCGCCCAGTTTGTAGCCAACATCGCTGTAAGTGCCGAGATGGCGGAAACCGAGCCGTTCATGCAGCGCGATGCTGGCCGGGTTCGGCAGCGCGATGCCGCCGAAGGCATGACGAAAGCCCTGACGGCTCAGGATTGCCATAAGCTCCGTATAAAGAGCGGTGCCGATCCGCTGCCTCTTGGCCTCGGGCGACAGATAGACCGCGACATCGCAGCCCCAGCGATAAGCCAGCCTGGTCCGGTGCTGTGAGGCGTAGGCGTAACCGGCCACACGCCCACTCAACTCCGCGACGAGCCAGGGATAGTTTTCCAGCGTCACTCCGATGCGGCGGCGCATTTCCGCTTCATCAGGCGGGTCCGTTTCAAACGAGATGACGGTATCGCGCACGTACGGCGCATAGATGGCAGCAATGGCCCTGGCATCTTCCGGCTTGGCAACCCGAAGGATCGCGGCGCCGGTCATGTGTTGTCAGGCCGTCTCGCTGAAGAGTTCCCGCCCGATCAGCCAGCGGCGGATTTCGCTGGTGCCGGCGCCGATCTCGTAGAGCTTGGCGTCACGCAGGAGGCGGCCCGTGGGATACTCGTTGATGTAGCCGTTGCCGCCGAGGAGCTGGATGGCATCCAGCGCGAGCTTGGTTGCGGTTTCGGCGGCGTAGAGGATGGCGCCGGCCGCGTCCTTGCGGGCGGTCTCGCCGCGGTCGCAGGCTTTGGCGACAGCGTAGACGTAAGCCTTGGCAGCGTTCATCTGGACGTACATGTCCGCGAGCTTGCCCTGGACGAGCTGGAACTCGCCGATGGACTGGCCGAACTGTTTGCGGTCGTGGATGTAGGGGATCACCACATCAAGGCAGGCCTGCATGATGCCTGTGGGGCCGGCGGAAAGCACGGCGCGTTCATAGTCGAGGCCGCTCATCAGGATGCGGGCGCCCGCGCCGAGCGGACCCATGATGTTGGCTTCGGGCACTTCGCAATTATCGAAGACAAGCTCGCCGGTCTCCGAGCCGCGCATACCGAGCTTGTCGAGCTTCTGGGCGACTGAAAAGCCCTTGAATCCGCGCTCGATCAGGAAGGCGGTAATGCCCTTGGAGGCGGCGTCCATGTCGGTCTTGGCGTAGACGACCAGAGTGTCCGCATCCGGAGCGTTGGTGATCCACATTTTGGTGCCGTTGAGCACGTAGCGGTCGCCTTTCTTCTCGGCGCGCAATTTCATGGAGATGACATCGGAGCCGGCGCCGCTTTCGCTCATCGCGAGGGCGCCAAGATGCTCGCCTGAGATCAGCCTGGGCAGGTAACGGGCCTTCTGGTCGTCATTGCCCCAGCGGCGCAGCTGGTTGACGCAGAGGTTCGAATGGGCGCCGTAAGAGAGGCCGACCGAAGCGGAGGCGCGGGAGATTTCCTCCATCGCCACGACGTGTTCAAGATAGCCGAGGCCGGTGCCGCCCCATTCCTCCTCTACGGTGATGCCGAGCAAGCCGAGTTCGCCCATCTTCGGCAATAGGTCGCGCGGGAACTTATCCGTGCGGTCGATCTCGGCGGCGCGCGGCGCGATTTCGTTCTGGGCAAAGTTTTTCACGGATTCGCGGATCATGTCCGCGGTTTCACCGAGATCGAAGTTCAGCGTGGGATATGTGTTCGGAATCATAGGGCTTCCCTAGCAAGGCCGCCCCGGCCTGTCACCGCTTGTCAGTCCTGACGTGTCAGGGCGCGGTAGAGATAATAGCTTGCGATCAGGAACAGGAAACCGCCGCCGAGGGCGAGCACGGGGCCGGCAAAAGCGTCGCTCTCACGCAGCATCGGGCGGGCCGTGTGCGACAGGAAGCGCTCAATGCCCGCGACGAAGCCAACAAGGCCGAGGCCCGAGAGCAAGGCATAGGGCACCCAGGCGCCGAGATTGTGGATCGCGGCGGTGTCGAGGTCGCCGTTTTCCTGGATGGCGCGTTCGAGGTCGCGCTGGTCGACCTGCACGATTTCGAGGTCGTCCACAACCAGGCCCTCGGCCAGCGGCAGCGGCGGCAATGTGTCGTCTGACGGGCTGCCC
>JBGTKN010000232.1:0-15268 GCA_041744615.1 Hyphomonas sp.
CGGCCGCTATGCCGGGCGAGCCGAGCCTCGAATTCGCCGCGCTGCCCGCACCCTACAACACGGCAAGCTATGCGGCCGGCAACCGGACCTGGAAGCTCTGCCAGTCCTGCCATCTGACGGCCGAAGGCGCGGGCAACCTTGTCGGACCGAACCTTCACGGGCTGTTCGGCCGCCCGGTCGCTTCGGCGCCGGGCTTCGATTATTCGCCGGCCCTGAAGGCCGAAACGTTTACCTGGACGCCGGAACAACTCGATGACTGGCTTGCCAATCCGCGCACTTTCGTGCCCGGCAACCGGATGAGCTTCTCGGGCGTGCGCAAGCCCGAAGACCGCCTCGCCGTGATCGCCTACCTGATGGTCCAGACGGGATACGAATCCCCCGCAGAATAGAACGCGGTTGATCCGCACGGTTCCCGTGTTAGCCTTCTTGTCGAGGGAGGCGCGGGATGGACCGGCCAGAGGGAAAGTTTGCGGAACGGGCGGGCTGGATTTTCTGGACATTCTACCTGCTGCTGCTCATCCTCGGCCTGTCAGCGACTCTGGCGCTCAGCCCGCTCAAGCCGAGCTATGACGGTCGCCATTTACTGCACATTGCGGCGGGCACCGTTTTTCTGACCATGGCGCCTTTCCAATTCATCGGTGCCGTTCGGCGACGCTATCCCACATATCACCGGATGGCCGGCCGGATGCTGGTTGCCGCCGCGCTGCTGGCGATCGCGTCGACCTTTGCAATCAATCTGACGCCGCTCGGCACCGCGGCCTTGCCGAGCCAGACGACACTGCTGCTGGTCTGGCTCGGCAGTCTTCTCGCCGCCATATGGTGCATCCGTCACGGCGACGTCGTCTGGCATCAACGTCACATGGCGCGCGCGCTCGTGGCGGGAGCGTATTTCCTGCTCATCCGGCTGTTCGACCGGTTGATCGGGGCAGATCGCGCACTGGCGTTCGAAGCTGAGCCAGCCGTTCGGTTTGCGAACAGCGACTGGCTGGGCTGGCTGGTGCCGATGATCCTCGTGGAAATCTTCATGGTAATGACGACAGGCGGCAGGGGCCGTCCGCGCCCGGGGCTCTGACGCCTTACAAGCACAGCGATGAGAACCGCGCGTTCGTCGAACTCGCCGCCGAGTTTCTCGCGGTAGCCGAGCGAGACATCGAGGTTAAGTCTGGCGCGTCAGAGCTTGATATAGTCCGAGACGATGCGCGGGCCGGGAGCGCCGGGTTCTGGGGAGCCGACGCGAATGTGGAAACCGTCCGTACCGAGAAGGGTGTTGACTTCGAGGACGTCATCGACGGTCGCCAGGTTATCCTTGTGGCGGCTGGTCCAGTCCGGCGAGAGCGCGCGGGCGCGAGACCAGATTTCGGGCTTCTCCGCCCCGACCATAAAGAGATAATGGTGCTGCTCGCCGAACAGTTCCGGCGTGTAGCCGCCGACATTGATGAACCAAAGGGAAGCATCCAGCTTTGCAGGGGCCGGGCCGGGCACAATTTCGATGCGGCGCCCATCGGCGTGGGTGAGTTCGGCGTAGCCATCGATGTGCAGCGAGGCGGGCGTACCCCACCAGGCAGCGCGCAGCTGCGGGATGGTATCCTCGATGGTCTCGCCGGTCACGAAACGCAGATCATGCAGTTCGATATTGGCGCGCGGATGATTGCCGCCGACAAAGACCGCGAAAAGGTTCATGAGCCGCCTCCCGTGTTGCCGTTTCCGGTCTGACCCAGCCCGGACCAACAGGCAAGACAAGGCGCAAGCCCCACCGCCTTTGCTTTTCAAAGTTCTCTGTTGACAGATCTATTCGCTTTGAATTACAAAGTGCTTGTCGAGCGGATAAAGGAGACGACAGATGACCCCGAAGACAACCCTGATGGCCGCTGCGGCGACCTTGTGGTTCGCCGGAGCCGCCCATGCGGCGCCCCTGACGGTCACGGTCACCGGCATCGAAGCGCGCGGCGGCTCACTGTATGTCGGCGTGCAGACCGAGGCTCAGTACATGAAGGATGAGGGCATCGCCGGCGATATCGTGGCAGCGCCCGCCACCGGCACGAAGACCTTCAGCTTTGACCTGCCCGAGGGCATCTATGCCGTATCGATCTGGCATGACTTCAATGCCAATGGCTCATTCGACACGGACGCGGATGGACGCCCGCTCGATGGCTGGTCGTCGATCAATGCCGAAACCCTGCGCGCAGCGCCGACCTTTGATCAGGTGAGCCTGGCCGTTCCGGCCGGCGGCGAAGCGGTCTCGCTGAAAATGTATTATCCGGACTAGGTCCGCTACTCCCTGTACGGACGAACTAGACTCCCGGCCCTTGGGGCCGGGAGTTCTTTTTCTGTGTGCCCGTTGGCTCACGCGCTGTGCGCTGGCCGGACGGTCCCGGGACAATCGCGCTTCGCGCTTTTGCCCGGGATGACATTTTCTAGAGACGGTACCGGATCTGGTCGGACCAGAAGCGCTCGAGACGTGAGATCGTCTTGTTCAGCTGCGAGAGATCGTCGGCGCGGACGCTGGCGGTCGGCTCAAGAGCGGTCGCCTGCTTCTCGAACAGTTTCGCGACACGGGTGCGCACCTTCTTGCCGCGATCGGTGAGGCGAAGCGTGACTGTGCGCTTGTCGTCTTCCGAACGCGTCTGGATCAGGTAGCCGCCTTCCTGCAGTTTCTTGACGTTATAGGAGAGGCTGGTACCGGCAAAGGCGCCGCGGGCACGGAGCACGGAGGCCGGGGCCTCGCCTTCGCCAATCTCGTACAGAAGGAGCGCCTGGACGCCGGTCAGCGACCGTTCACCACCGCGTTCGAGGTCGTCCTTCACGACATCGTGCAAACGGCGGTGCGCCTGCTCAAGAAGCGACAGAGACTTCAGGAAAGACTCGCCGATAGAAGTACTCGCAGTTTCCTGCGTTTCGATCATCATCATTGTAACCACCACTCAACTTTTGTTGTAGTTTGAGTAGAGTTACATGATGAGAACTAATATTTTGATAAGCACGTTGGCGTTGCTCAAGTTGTGCGTTAATAAAACGGAGTTTTCATTAACCGTTACTGATGCGTAACGGATCTCCGTCTCAGGCGAATACATCCACCGTCTGCGCACCGCCATACTTGGGGCTCGCCCCGTGCTTGTTGGGATTCGGGCGAGAATCGAAGAACATCAGAATGAACAGGATGATGCCGCCAATGTAAGGGACGATGTTCAGCAAGTAGAGCCAGCCGGACATGTCCTGGTCATGCAGGCGCCTGACCGTGACCGAGATGCCGGGTATTACACTATATAGATAGAAGAGGCCCGTCAGTATTGGAAAGAAGTTCGGCTCTCCATAAGTATCCATTCCGAAAAATGCTGCCGATATGAGCGCATCTACAATAAAGAGCGCGACCAACGTCAACAAGAGAAACAGGATGTACCCCCAGTATTCAGCGCGGCGCGCGCGGCCATAGAACCGGAAGTAGTTCTTGGAAAGGGCCCGCAGGAAATACCTAAACATTCCGTCAGATTTTGCGGCGACAGCGGGAATATAGGCGGCATCTGTATTTATGTTCGGCGGCGGAGACCTTGGGCTCGCCAAAGGATAGATGTCCCGGGCGTCTTCGCCCAGCCCGATGAAATCGACGGGCGCGCCGGCGGCCAGGGCCGCGGCCTTGTGCACCCGGGCGGTGGTGAAATGGTAGCGTTTGCCATCCTCGCCGAGGATCAGGCCCGTACCGCTGGCATCATCCGGCTTCAAGACTTCGCCGCGCATTCACTCTGGTTCCTGACTGGACACGAGCGACAGTATCGGCGGGCCGCCCCTCGTCTGTCCAGAGCAGCGCGTCAGGCGGCGAAGGTCAGCTCGTCCGGGCCGAGCGGGGCGAAATATCGGGCGACATCGGCGTCGGTGACGTCTTCCAGCCGGGCCGGGTTCCAGACCGGGGCGTTGTCCTTGTCGATGATGACGGCGCGCACCCCTTCAAGGAAGTCGGCGCTCTGCACCTTGCGCCAGCCGATGCGGAATTCCATGCGCATGTTGTCCTTGAAGGTTTGGGCGGCGCGGCCTTCGCGCAGCTGGCGCAGGGCCACCTTGACAGTCTCTGGGCTCTTGGCGCGCAGCGTGGCAGCTTCGGTGCGGGCCCAGTCGCTGGCATTAGCGTCGAGCGCGTTGAGGATGTCTTCGGCACGGTCGAATGCAAAGCAACGGTCGATCGTGGCGCGGTGGGCTTCGAAGCTCCCAGCGGGGATGGCATGGGTGAAGCGGGCAAGGATCTCATTCAGAAGCTCAGCGGCGCCGGCGGAGAAGTCGGCCGCCTCGAGCTGTTTGGCGAGCGCGGGGATCAGTTCGGACGGCATGTAGTGGGTCGCGACGCGGGCGGCGGCAACGTCGGCGCTTTTCAGTCGGGCGCCGGTGAGCGCCAGCCAGGTGCCGAGTTCGCCGCGGAGGCGTGGCAGGAACCAGCCGCCGCCGACATCCGGGAAGAGGCCGATGCCGGTTTCGGGCATGGCGAACACGGTGCGCTCGGTGGAAATCCGGTGCGATCCGTGGACGGAGAGACCGACACCGCCGCCCATGGTGACGCCGTCGATGAGAGTAAGGATCGGCTTCGGGAAGGCCTCGAGGGCAGCGTTCATGCGGTATTCCGTGCGGAAGAAGTCGCGCGCCTCGGTCGCGTCCCCAGCCCCGCTTTCGGCCAGCATGCGGATATCGCCGCCGGCGCAGAAGCCGCGCGTGCCCTCCTGGTGGTCGATCCAGATCAGCTGGATGGACGTGTCTGCGGCCCAGCGAGTGACGGCCTCAAGGATGGCGGCGCACATCGGCGAGTTGAGGGCATGCAAGGCCGAGGGCCGTGTGAGCGTGATGCGGCCGAGGCCGCCCATCTGGCGGATCGATACGTCTGCGCTCATGGCGATTATGGTCCTTCAAAAAGTAGTCGAATGGTAAATGCCCGGTTCCCAATTTGTGACAAGCGGTTTCGCCAAGCCTTTACACCTTTGTGCGATAAACACTGAAGCCTGCCTTCGCTCCAGATCCGGAACCGCCATGTCCAGCCAGCCTTTCCATACCCAACGTCTCGAAGTGGGTAAGTTCAACCGGCGCGGTCAACGCGTACGCGTTGATGCGCGTGGGCTGATCAAGCTCGGCTGGTTTCGCAAGCAGGAAGTGGAAGTGCGCGACGTCTCCCCCGGGGGCGCGCGTATTGCGGTGCCGGAAGGCGTGTTGCTGCCCGACGAATTCGAACTGCGCATCCCGCAGTTCAAGTATCCGCGCACTTGCCTCAAGCGCTGGGAAAGCGGCCTAGAGATCGGCGTCGAATTCAAGTTCGAGTAACGCTCAGTCTCCGGCGGACTTACCGGACACCATTCGCTGGAAGGTGCCATCCTTGTCGATCACGAGGTGCTTCAGCGCGGCAGCAACGTGCAGCGTGATGAGCGCGACGAGCGCCCAGGCGACGTAACCATGAACCGTGCGGGCGAGTTTGCCGGCGCCTTCGATCTCCGCGACGGGCGGGATCAGGAACAGACCAAACATGTCGATCGGCCGGCCGCCCAGAAGCGACATCAAGACACCTGAGACCGGCATCAGCACGATCGCCGCAAGCAGGCCCCAGTGCACGAGGCGCGAGGCGCTGACCTGCCAGGCCGCAACGCCCGGCATCGGTGCGGGAAAACCCTGACGCAGGCGCCAGACGACGCGCCACAGCACGACGAGCAACAGGATCGTGCCGCCGGCCTTGTGCAGGTTGCGCAAGGCGCCCGCCTCTTCGCGGGGGAGCACATCATTCGAGAGAATGAACCCGACCGTCAGCATGCCGAAGAAGGCAATCGAGACGATCCAGTGATTGGCGCGCGACAGAGCGCCGTAGGTTCCGGTTTGCGCGTCGGTCATGGCGGCGGGCCCCTGTTCTGCCGGATTGTGTCTGACGCAGCGTAACGGACGCCCCTCGCCGAAGCCAGCGGTTATTCGATCAAAGCTATTCCGGCGAGGAGATGCGTCCAGGCCGCGTCGGTCTCGGGCGTCCAGCCGGCGCCGAGCAGGTCGCGGAAGGTATCGCGGATGGCGACGAACATCAGGTCGAAGTCATGCTGCGCCACGCCGTAGCCATCATGCGCGAAGCTGGAAGACGAGATGATGACGCGCTGCGTGTCGCTCTCCTCGATCAGACCAAGAATGGCGTTGAAACAGGTCTTAAGCATAGAGCCGCGCACGCCGCCATCGGTATCCATGACGAAGAGGGATTCAAATTCCGGTCGCAGCTGAAACAGGCGGCGGTAGATCAGCGGCCCGGGATCGGCGCATTGTTCGCTGGCGCGCTCCAGCGTGTCGAGGATCAGTTCAGCCGACATCGGCATGTTCTCGCAGACGAACGGCCGCCGGTCAAAGCTGACGCCGGGGAGCCGATTGCGCGGCAGAAGCGGCAGGCGCAGGATGAGTGGAAATCAGGGAGGAAGATATGAGATCACTCGAGGGCAAAACTGCGTTCGTGACCGGCGCGGCGTCCGGCATCGGGCTTGGCATTGCGACCGCGCTGGCGCAGGCGGGCGTCAAGGTGATGCTGTGCGATATCCAGAAGGACGCGCTGGACGAGGCAGTGGCTGCGCTGCGCGCGACGAATGCGGATGTCGAAGGCGTCGTGGCGGACGTGTCGCTGAAGGACAACCTGCAACGCGCCGCCGACGAGACCATCGCGCGCTTCGGCAAGGTGCACATTCTCGTCAACAATGCCGGCGTCGGCGGTGGCGGCGATTATGGCACCTGGAATGATCCGGGCTGGAACTGGGTTATGGGCGTGAACCTCTGGTCGGTGATCTGGGGCATCGAGATTTTCGGGCCGCTGATCGAGAAACATGGCGAGGGCGGACAGATTGTCTCGACGGCCTCGATCGCCGGCATGGTGGCGCTGACCAATCCGTCCTACGACGTGACGAAGTTTGGCGTGGTGGCGCTATCGGAAGACCTGCGGCCGAAGCTTGCCGCGCGCGGGATCGGCGTCTCGGTACTTTGCCCCGGGGTGATCCGGACGAACATTGTCTCGTCAGGCCGCAACATTCCCGACCGGTTTGCCGGCCATATCCAGACGGTTCCAGCAGAAGGTCCGGGTACGGAGATCCTGAAAGCGGTGACCGAAGCAATCGCGAGCGGGATTGATCCGCTCTATGTCGGCGAACTGGTTCGCGAGGCCATCGAAGGTGACTGGCCGCACATTTTCACTGACCTGCAGTTCGAGCCGCATATCGAGGCAAGGTTTGCGGCGATCAAGGAAGGGTTCGACCGGATACGGGAACGCAAGCCGCGTTATTAATCAAATCAGCGCAGATGAACGCAAGACGAGTACATTTCCGGGCATGGTTGTTGCAGATCACGCCAAAAGTGTGCGCATAGTGTGTGCATCTCGGACGTGGACATACACGCTGACGGAGAAGTGCAGATGACAGGGCAGCCGGCAGAACGCCAGAGCCTCGCATGCGGAAACGCATCGGTAACCATTATTGTCTCGCCGCGCGAACGGTTCGAGATGGCGATTGGTTCGCTGGAGGCCTGCCTGCGGACCGCGGACGTGCCCTACAAGATGGTTTACGTAGACGGAGGTTCGCCCAAACCGATCGCGGCCGAGTTGATGCGGCTGACGGAAGACGCGGGACACACCTACCTGCGTCTCGACGGGTACATCACACCCAACCACGCCCGCAATCTCGCCCTGCCCTATGTCGAAACGGACTACATTGTTTTCATCGACAATGATGTCGGGTTCGAGCCGGGTTGGCTCAGCGCGTTGATCGGGTGTGCAGAGGAAACCGGTGCTGGCCTTGTGACGCCGACGATCCTGGTCGGACCTGCCAGGAAATCGCCGAACCTGAAGATTCACCATGCGGGCGGTATTCTCGACCTGACGCCGACTGATGCCGGACTGTCCATGTATCGCCGGCACGGGTTCGAGCACGAGGCCTATCTGGAGAAAAAAGACCAGCTGGTGCGCGGCGAGACCGCGAGCACCGAGTTTCATGTCGTGCTGGCGCGTACGGCCATGATACAGGACATCGGTGCATTCGATACCAATCTCGTCGGTTTCACAGACGAAATCGACATGGCCTTCAAGGCGAAGCAACATGGCTGGAAGATATACTTCGAGCCGGACTCCGTGGTCGTCTATGATGTTGCAAAACCGATGAGCTGGCGCGAGACGCCGTTTTTCTGTGTGCGTTGGAGCCGAACCAAGTGCATGCGGGCCGAGAAGTATTTTTACCGGAAATGGAACCTCGCGCCCGATTTTGTTCGGCAGCGTGAATTCCTGCGCGACCATCGCCGGCACGCTTTCCCGTTACGCCGTATGCAGAGCATCTTGGGCTGGCGGATCACGGTCACCTTCACGTCAATTTTATGTGAAGCCATTGCGATCATTTCCGAACCGAAATTTATCCGGCCCCCGAAGCAGGCGCCGGCGGGCAGTCTTTTGGCGGTCAGGTCAACCGTGACCCAATCCAGCCCCAGGTCTGCATCAGTCGGTGCGCGCCGCGAAACGATTGCGGCCTCGGACGGGGGTTGAACACATCTTCGTCCGCGAAAGCGTGCCGAAGGTCCTCTCCATTTCGGTATCTCAGGATATTGTCCGCAAGCAACTCAAGCGTCCGGGCTATGCGATCCGGCATTTGCGGTGTTACGTGCGGGGTCAGAAGCACATTCGGGGCAGACCAGAGCCGCCCCCAGGGTGGCAGGGGTTCCTGCGGATCGGTGACATCGAGGCCCGCGCCGCCAAGTTGTCCACTCCTGAGCGCCGCAATCATTGCCGACTCATTGACTAACTGGGCCCGGGCCATGTTCACGAGATACCCGCCGGGGCGCATCGAAGCGATTTCCCTGGATCCTATCAGTTCGAATGAGGAATCGTTCAGCGAGGCGCAAAGGATGACGAAGTCAGCCCCGCTTATCGCCTGTTCCAGAGTGTCGCCGGCATTTCGCGAGAATACCCGCACTTCGGGCAGCGGCCCCGGCACATCCTTGCGGCGGTAGGCAACGACCTCCATTCCCAACGAGATGCACAGGCGGGCGAGCGCAGTACCGGTCGCTCCGTAGCCAACGATGCAAACGCGGCGTCCGAACAGGCCCCGCATCGAGTCCTGACCCCGTATACCCCAGACGCGGAGACGCTGTGCGCGGAGCAGATCCCGGGAGCGATAGCAGAGCGACAGCATGAAAAAAACGGCATGCTCAGCCAGTACGGGCGCCGATCTGCCCTTCGACGAAGTAACAATCAGGCCGCTGCGAGCAAGACGCTCTGGCGCGAAACCGTCGATACCGGACTGATCGCAATGAGCCCATTTAAGATGCGGCGCTTCAAGGTAGCGCGCGTCCAGCACGCCGTCGACAATGGCTACATCGCTGGATTGCAGAAGGCGTGTGACGCCCGCTTCGTCGCGGCGATCCACGAAGGTCACGTCGGCAGGCGCAAACAGCGCCGCAAGCTGCTCCCTGTAAGGCTGCGGCCAGGTCACTCGGGCCATGACTTTGGTTATCTTGCGTTGATCTGGCATATCCGCTCCGATGTGCGTGGCCGGGACACAAGTATTCATGGCATCCAAGGGTCGTGCCAGTCCCGGCGGTCCATTACTTGCTTAAGTACCGGCCTTAAACCCGTGTAGCTCGGCCGGGAGGCTCGATTGACCAATCCTGCGCTCCAGCCATGATCCGCGAATGACACGCAGCCTGCTGAAATCTGCCGGAACGGCTGCCGCGTGGAATGCGGCTGCGAACTGGTTGGGACTGATTGGCGGGTTCATTTCGCTCATCGCGATGGCGCGCCTTCTCGCGCCGGTCGAATTCGGCCTGTACGGTATGGCGCTGGTCGCCCTTGCAATACCCGAAACCATTGCCTGTAACAGCCTCAACCAGTCTCTGATCCGGCAGCCGAACATGCAGCCTGGCCACTGCAATTCCGTATTTCTGATGTCCTCAGGGCTTGGGCTTTTGTTCTTTGTCGCCATGTTTGCTGGCGCGCCGCTTGTCGCGGATGCATTCGGACAGCCCCGACTGACCCCGATCATTCGAGCCATGTCGGCGATCCTTCTGATGGGTGCGTTGAGTTCGGTTTCCGCGGCGCTCTTACAGCGCGATCTTAGATATCGCGAGATCACCTACGTCGATGTGGCGGGAACGACGGTGGCCGTGGTGGCGGGGATCATCTTGGCGGTCGTGCTTAAAAACGCCTGGGCTCTGGTGTTGATGGAGTTGCTGCGCCGCCTTGTACGGATGATCGGCTTCATCTGGCTCGCGCGCTGGCGGCCATCACTTGAGACCAGCCTGCAGGACGCGCGCGACCTCGCCAGTTTCAACCTCGCGAATGTCGGTCTGGAACTGATCAGGGTTGCCGAAACGAGTCTGCCGCGCGGGATTGTTGGCGCGGTGCTCGGACCCGCGGCATTAGGTATGTTGAACCTTGCACTCCGGATTCTCGATCAGGTGCGCCTGGCACTTGTCTCGCCACTGGGCGCGCTTGCGCTCCCGGTCGCTGCGAAGTCTCAGAACGACCTTCCCGTGCTTCACCGCGCGCTTGAAGGCGCCATCCAGCTGGCCAGCGTGCTGGCCTACCCTGTGTTCCTGGGCGCGGCTGTCGTCTCGCCAATTGCCGTTCCGCTGCTGTTTGGCTCCCAGTGGACCGACGCCATCCCGGCAATTCAAATTGCGTTGTTGATGGGCCTAAGAGCTCCGTCGTCCGCGTTCAATGCCGGAATTCTTAAAGGCGTTGGCCGTCCGGGTCTACTTCTGTCGACTTCGGCAGGTGGGCTTATGGCGATCCTCATTCTGGTTCCACTTGCCGCGCAACACGGGCTGGTGGCTGTCACGCTCGCTCTGCTCCTGCAGCAATTGCTTATGTGGGCGCTCAGCGCGTGGGCCGTTGCGAATGTCATCGGGTTTCCGGTGTCACGGCAACTGCTTTCGGGCACCGGTGCCCTTGGCGCAGCGATCGTCATGGCCGCGGTCGTGGCGGGGATAACACACATCTTGCCCCAGAGCTGGCACGCAAGCGTTGCGCTGAGTGTGCTGATACTCACCGGCGGTGCCAGCTATCTCCTTTCGCTCGCTGCGGCCTCGCCCGCCACTGCAAAGCGTATACTTTGCTCGGCCCGGGAGCTCTTGCGCGGCAACCGATCTGCAGCTTTCGCAATCCTCCGCGGGCCTGCACCGGGCAATCCGAAACCATAACGCGCCGCAGGCGTCATCCCTTCAGCATGTCACGCGAGATGATCACCCGCATGATCTCGTTTGTTCCCTCCAGGATCTGGTGAACCCTCAAGTCACGGACAATCCGCTCGACGTGGTAGTCGGCGAGGTAGCCGTAGCCGCCGTGGATTTGCAGTGCGTCGTTGGCGACCTTGAAAGCTGTGTCGGTGACGAAACGTTTCGCCATCGCGCACCAGCGGGTCGCGTCCGGCGTCTTGCCGTCGAGGCGGCCGGCGGCTTCGTAGAGCATGACGCGCGCGGCCTGGAGTTCAGTTTCCATGTCGGCGAGCTTGAACTGGACGCTCTGGAAATCGGCGATGACCTTGCCGAACTGCTTGCGGTCTTTCGCGTAGGCGACGGCCTTGTCGAGCGCGAGTTGGGCGCCGCCGAGGGCGCAGGCGGCGATGTTGAGGCGGCCGCCATCGAGGCCTGCCATGGCGAAGCGGAAGCCGTGGCCTTCCTCGCCGATTCGGTTGGCGGCGGGCACGCGCACTTCATCCAGAATGACCTGCGCCGTAGGCTGGCTTTTCCAGCCCATCTTGCGCTCGTTCACGCCGAAGGAGAGGCCAGGCGCGCCCTTCTCGATGATGAAGGTCGATACGCCTTTTGCTCCGTCGTCTGACGTTCGGGCCATCAGGACATAGACGTCCGATGTGCCGGCGCCTGAGATGAATTGCTTGGTGCCGGTGATGACGTAGTCGTTCCCGTCGCGCACCGCCTTGGTCTTGAGGCTGGCAGCGTCGGAGCCTGCACCCGGCTCGGTGAGGCAGTAAGAGGCGATGAGTTCCATAGAGGTAAGGCGCGGCAACCAGGCGGCGCGCTGCTCCCGAGACCCGAACGTGTCGATCATCCAGGAGGCCATGTTGTGGATGGAGATGAAGGCGGCGGTGGAGACGTCGCCATAAGAGAGCTGTTCGAAGATCAACGCCGCGTCGGTGCGCGTCAGGCCTGAGCCGCCGAATTCTTCCTGAACATAGATGCCCGCGAAGCCGAGTTCGGCGGTGGACCGGATCACGTCGACCGGGAAGTGGCTGTCGCGGTCCCAGGCTTCGGAATGGGGCAGCAGCTGCGCCTCCGCGAACTTGCGCGCCATGTCGCGGATCATGATCCGTTCGTCGTCAAACATCAGGCTCATTGGCAAGGCGCCCTTATCTCAATATGTGTGGCCCCGAATTGCGATAGAGCGCGGCCTTATGTCAATGCGACGGCTTCCCGAAGGCTACTCGATTTCCGGCGTGGCGGCCGAGGAAGTCCCGGTCCTGATTGCCATCGACCTCGCTGCAAGCCAGTTGTTTGCGGGCACGGGGATGCTGCCTGAGGAGGAGCTGTCGGACCACGTGCCGGCGGACGTGTTCGAGGCGTCGATGCCGGGCGGGCATGTGTTTGTGGCGCGGGACCGGAAAGGCGTGCCGGCGGGTTTCGTGATAACCTCTCTGCGGGGGGATACGTTGTATCTCGACCAGGTCAGCGTGCATCCCGATCATGGCCGGCGGGGGCTGGGTGCGGCGCTGATCCGGCGCGTGTTCCAGGACGCCGAGGACCGGGGGCTGAAGACCGTGACGCTGTCGACCTTCCGGGACCTGCCCTGGAATGCGCCTTTCTACCGGACGCTCGGTTTCCGCGAATTGCCGCGCAAGCAGATGACAGACTGGATGCTGGAGATCGAGGCGCGGCAGGCGGCGGTAATGGATGTTACGAAGCGCTGCTTCATGCGTCGCAAGACCGGGTGGTTGTGAGCAGGCGGGAATTGTCGCAAAAGAGCGCCATGAACCAGTTTCCCCAGACCTTTCCCGCCACAAGAATGCGCCGCCTGCGCCAGGCCCCGTGGGTGCGTTCGCTTACCGCCGAAAATGTGCTGACCCCGGCCGATCTCGTCTGGGCCGTGTTTGTACATGATGGCGAGGGCCGCGTGCCGGTGAGCTCGCTGCCAGGGGTAGACCGGCTCTCGGTGAAGGAAGCCGCGCTGGCGGCGAAGCGGGCGAAGGCGCTCGGTATTCCTGCCATCGCGCTGTTCCCCTATATCGGGCCGGAGGGCAAGGACGCCGAGGGAACGGGCGCGCTCTCACCCGACGGCCTCGTGCCACGCGCGCTGAAGGCGATGAAAGATGCCGCGCCGGAAGTTGGTCTGATTACGGACGTTGCGCTGGATGCCTATACGAGCCACGGACATGACGGCCTGCTCGACGAAGATGGCACGATCCCGAACGATTCCACCGTGGAACGCCTCGTCACGCAGGCGCTTGTGCATGTCGGCGCGGGCGCGGATGTGGTCGCGCCGTCCGATATGATGGACGGGCGCATCGGCGCCATCCGCCTCGCCTTCGAGGAAGAAGGCTTCACCAATGCGATGATCCTCGCCTATGCCGCCAAGTACGCGAGTGGGTTCTATGGGCCCTACCGCGAGGCCATCGGCTCGGCGGCAGCGCTTAAGGGCGACAAGAAAACCTACCAGCAGGATCCGTCGAACACGGACGAAGCGCTGCGCGAAGTGGCGCTCGACCTCGCCGAAGGCGCCGACATGGTGATGGTGAAACCGGGCCTGCCGTATCTGGACATCGTGCACCGCGTGTCCGCTACTTTCGGCGTGCCGACGCTCGCCTACCAGGTTTCCGGCGAGTACGCGCAGATCATGGCCGCCGCCCAGAACGGCTGGATCGACGGCGACCGCGTGATGATGGAAACCCTGCTGAGCTTCAAGCGCGCTGGGGCCGCGGGTGTGATCACATACTTTGCGGAGCGCGCGGCGGAGAAGTTGGGCGCATGAGCGATGCACATTTCCCGGCTGGTCAGCTTGAACAAATCGTGGCCAAGGACGCCATTCGCGATTGCCTGTTGCGGTATTGCCGCGGGATAGACCGGGCGGATGAAGGCGCGCTCAGGTCGGCCTATTGGCCAGATGGAACCGATCACCACGGACCCTATCAGGGCAGCGCAAGCGGCTTTGTCGATTGGGCCATGAATTCATTGCCCTACATCGAACGGGGCATCGATCAGATCCGTAACATCCTGATCGAGTTCCGTCCTTACGGCGCCGCCGTCGAAAGCTATTTTTCAGCCTTTCAGCGCCAGCGAAGCGCGAATGGTCAGATGCAACAGTGGGACATGAAGGGGCGCTATCTCGACTGGTTCGTTAAGCGCGCAGACGAGTGGCGCATTCTCAACCGCGTCGTGGTGTTCGATTGGACCGAAGAGATGCCACTGCCTCCAGGCACGGAAGCTGAACGGTTCGGGACCAGAACACCAATCGGCGTAACGTACCCTGATGATCCCGTTTACGCGGTATTCAAAACCTGAGTTCCGGTATCAGGTGTCCCACGTCTGATGGTTCTTCCGTACATGCGCGAGGCCTTCACGGACTATTTCTTCGAGCACGGCCAAGTCGACGTCGGCGAGCTTGTTGATGTAGAGGCAGCTCTTGCCGATCTTGTGCTTGCCGAGGCGGGCGAGCTTGTCCGGGATGTTGGCATATCCGGGCAGGATATAGAGGACCATGTTCGCCTTGCGCGGGCTGAAGCCGGTCATGCACATTTCGCCGGAATGACCGCTGTCATAGGTGTAGGCGTAGCGGCCGAAGCCGATGATGCTGGGGCCCCACATTTTCGGCTTCAGGCCGGTGACCTTCGTCATCCAGTTCAGCAGGACTTCGGCATCCGTCTTGCGGGGCCCTTCTTCGAGCGCGGAAATGAACTGTTTCGGCGTCACCGCTGTCGCCTTGGTCTTCAGTTCGTATTTCGCCACGGGCCTCTCCTAGTTTCCGAGTGAAACGGTCTCGCCGAGATCAAGCAACAGGATGAGCACGACCGCGACAATCAGAAAGATACCCGACAAGCCGGCGTTCAGCCAGACGGCGCGTTTGGCATGTTGCTGCTCCATCCAGGTTCGCGGACGGATCTTGCGGATGCGAAACACGATCAGGGCTGCCAGGATCAGCGATGCCACATTGAGGCTGAGCAAAAGCGTCGCGCGCAGGACCAGAGAACCTTCCCCATATCCGGCGAACAGCCCGATCGCGGCGCCGGGCGGGAGCAGCGCCGCAGCAACCATCACGCCGACGAGCGCGGACGAGGCACCACGGGTCAGCGAGAGCGCA